>PKSZ01000563.1:9403-22087 GCA_002869425.1 Marinilabiliales bacterium | reverse complement strand
TTTTTCTAAAAACAAACGCTATAAAAACATTCGAAAACTTGATTTAAGGAATGAGGAGGTTAGCAGAAACAAAATGGAGGAAATTAATCAGTTTCTTATGGAGGCAGGCCTCAACGATGTTGTGTTAATGTTTTTCGCAGGACATGGTGTTCTGGATAAGGATTACAATTATTACCTGGCTACGTATGAAATGGATATTGAGGATATGGCAAGCACTTGTATACCGTTTTCGTTTTTTGAACAATTACTAGATAAAATGCAGTGCAGAAATAAACTGATGTTTATTGATGCCTGTCATAGCGGTGAGCTGGATAAGGACGCCCTAATCGCTTACCGTGATAAAAAGGCAAAACAAGTAGATGAAAAAAACACCCGTGCAGCAGGTACTGGAGTTAGTTATAATGAAATATTGGATTATCGTGGCAATAGTCAGTCTTTTGTAAATACCAATAGTTTTGATCTTTCAACCTTGTTGTTTACCGATATGAGATTGAGTAATGGTGCTAATATCTTATCATCAGCTTCCGGACTTGAATATGCATTGGAAAGTCAGGCATGGGGTAACGGATTGTTTACTTATGCATTAATAAAAGGAATTTCCGATTTTGAAGCCGATTTAAATGGTGATGGTAGAATAACCATTTTCGAATTAAGGGTTTACCTTCGGGGAGAAGTTTCTTCAATATCTCGGGGAAAGCAAAACCCAATATCCAGAAAAGAAAACTTAAAGAATAATTTTATAATATGGTAGTTTCATATCGCTTACATAAAATTAAGATATTCCAAATAACCATAGTGCTTGTACTGTTATCTGCTGCAGCATTTTCACAAAGTATCAAGTTTGGCCTGGGTGCAAAAGGGTATTTGAACAGAGTTGATGCTTATGATCAGCTTACATTTAAGGCAATTGATAATACAGGCGATACTTTATTTATGGCACTTGATGACATCAAATTCAGTTCTTCAGGTACCATCCCCATTTTTTTAAGATACCAAAGCAGAAAACGATGGTGGGTGCAGTTGGATTATGACTTTGAGCGTTGGACCGCAGATATTTATGGAAGTACAAACAACACAGAATACTACCTGGATGCAAAGGCAAGTCAGGATGTGGAAAATGCCTGGAATGATTATGCTGGAACAGAGTTCACAACTTATGAGCAGTATTACAATCATTACTACAATATTTTTTATTCGAGCTATAAAACGCAAAATGAAATTCCATATAAATTTCATGAAGAGATGCAGTATAATCGAATAAGCTTATCTGCCGGATCTTCATTCTTCAATAAGCGAAAATTAAAGGTGTTTTATGGTTTGGGATTGAGTGCTTTTTTCCCCAGAAGTTATTATTCTGCATATATGTCTGGTAATTCTGAATGGTATAGCGAGGGTTTTAGAGGCCTGGTATACGACAATGAGAATTTTGAAAATAAATATAAGCTGACAAAAAACTTCCCCAGGTTAAATTCCTCTCTTGTTACATTTAATTCTTTACTGGGAGTAGAGAATCATAGGTTTAGACTGGGGTTTGAAATGAGATACTCCGCCAATATTCAGGCTGAAAGAATGGAAGAAAGTTCCGGAGAAATTATCAATGAATATTATGAGCACGAAATGGATGAGTATAATTATTTAGTCAGTTATGGTTTGTTCTTTAATTATACGATATCAGATTATAAGCTAAATAAGAAGATTGATGAAGAAAAGCTTATGACACTAAAACCGGAAGTACTTGGAAAGTATAAAGCCAAACCCGATAGATGGCATTTTGGATTGAGCGTTGATATACCAAGTTTCTTTAATAAAGGATATTTCTATGTAGGTGGTTCTTATATGGATGATGAATACAATACCTATGATGATGATGATGTGTATAGAATAGACTCTATCCTGGCTGAAGATCCGTACCTTCCTAAGGTTTATCCCAATGGAACAGATAAAGATAATTTTTTAATAGAGTCTTATATTTATGAGTATTATATTGATGATAACAATGAAATTGATACCAATATTTATTGGAGGACACTCTTTTTAGAAGGTGGCGATATCAACACAGTTATAAGAACACCAAAGATTTCAGGATTGATTACTTATGTTCCCTTCAGGAATATAAGTGTGGATTTTCGTCCTGGTTATCAAAATATAAGCGTAGGAATTAATGCCTACGAAACCAAGTATGGTGTGGAATATGGATCTGAAACCCGATCTACGCGTCAATTGATGTTTTTGGAAAACTTTCATGAAGTATCCATGGGAGTGAATATCAATACAATGTTTCCAATAAATGCAACAAGTAAAGCAGGTTGTCATATTGGTTTTAATGCCAATCTTTGGATACCGGGAAAGTACAGACAGGAAGCGGGTGGTGCTAATGATTCTGAACTGCTTAAGGAGTTTCATGAGTATTTAATTTACGGTAGTGACCAGCAGGAGTGGAATTATAACGAAAACGAAGGAGCAACCAAGGGAGTGTTTAGCAAAATGGATTACTATGCATGGATGTACGATGAGGAATCTGAAATCTATGATGAGGACTGGTATCATATGGACTTTTCTGATTATCTTATGAATACAACCAAGAAAAGACTTCAGGCTGAAATGAGGTTGGGGTTGGATTATTATTTTAATAATATGAAGTTTTCTGCGTATTCAGAGTTTTCTGTTTCTGAGCTTAGCTATATGTATAGCTCTTTTGTATCTGTTGGAATGTCTTTCGCCTTATATTTGAACTGATCCAAATCATTTTAACATCCAAAATATATAAAAAGTATTGGGTGTATTATGATCTGTTTTGTATATTGGAGTATATTTTACAAGTTATGGTACATAATAAATCACTCGCAAATACTAGTTTTAGCATTCTTTCTAAATCATCAGAATTTCTAAATCTTGTAATCCAAAATATTAATTCTTGTGTATTGCTGCTCAATAATAAGATGGAGCTCCAGGCATATAATGATGCATTGAAAACCATTTTCTCCAACAAACCGGAAGAAGATATTCTATACCATCGGTGTGGTGAAGTTATTGGTTGTGCATACAATGTGGAAGAAGCGAAAAAATGTGGTGAGACCTCTCATTGTAAAACCTGCGATATAAGAATTTCTGCAATGAAATCTTATTTGCAGGATGAGGTAATTTACAAGGAACATTTTTCAAGACCTTTTTATACCCAAAAAGGAGTTAAGGAAATGAAACATTTGCAGTTTAGCTCTCGCCTTTTTACATATAATCGTGAAAAATATATCATTCTAATGATTGAAGATATTACACGATTGGTAAATCTTGAAGAAAAATTTCAATAGGATTTCCCTGTTAAGTCTTTGTTGTAAACCATTATTGTAACTTTTGCTTATTCCGTTCGTCTTACGTGAAAATTTAACAAGTCATGAAAAAATTTGCAATAGTATTCTTGCTGTTATTCGTTTATGTATCAGGGTTTTCGCAATTAAGAGTATCTCCGGATCATTATTGTGTTTATTTTAAGGATAAAGCACATTCTCAATTTAAAACAGATAGACCAGAGGAGTTTTTATCTGAGAGGGCAATTGATAAACGAAATAGGTTTAATATTCCAGTAACTCAACAGGATTTGCCTGTTAGTCAGGCTCATACTGCAAAGCTTGAGTCCCTTGGGTTTAAGGTTGTAAATGTTTCAAAATGGTTGAATTGTGCAATCGTTTATACAACAGATGAAGAGTTATTGGAAGAGTTAAATACATTGCCTTTTGTAAATATTACACATTCTGTAAACCATAAAGAAAAGCAAAAATGGGTAGGAAAAAGTTATGAAGCTTTACTGGAAAAAGCTCCTAGGGAAAAGCTCAGATCAGCATATAAATATGGTAAAGGAAAAAATCAGATCAAAATGCTGAACGGAGACCAGTTACATGCAAGAGGTTTTGATGGTAAAGGAATGAGTATTGCCGTTATTGATAATGGTTTTATTCGGGCAAATGAATACCCTGTATTTGATAACCTTTGGAAAAACAAGCAGATTTTAGGCTGGAAAGATTTTGTGGATCAGGATACAAATGTGTTTGATAAAGGGGCACATGGAACAAGTGTGTTGTCTATTATTGGAGCAAATGATCCCAAAAAATTTGTGGGTACTGCGCCAAAAGCAAGTTTTTGGTTGTTGCGCTCTGAAGACAAATCATCGGAATACCTTATCGAAGAATATAATTGGGTTTGTGCAGCAGAATTTGCAGATAGTGTAGGCGTTGATGTTATCAATAGCTCATTGTCATATCACCAGTTTGATGATACTTTGCAAAACTATAGCTTCGATGATATGAATGGGAACACTGCAATTTCAACAATCGGTGCAGATATTGCTGCCAGCAAAGGAATTATTGTGGTTACGGGAGCGGGAAATGAAGGACATACTGCATGGGAAAAAATTGGAGCCCCTGCGGATGCAGATAGTTGTTTGGCCATTGGTGCATGCTGGAGAGGAGGGCGTTCTGCATTTTTTAGTTCAAAGGGAAGAACTGCTGATAACAGGATAAAGCCTGATATCACTGCAAAAGGAATGTTTACCTTTGTACAGAAACCCGATGGTAAATATGGAAAATCCCTGGGTACTTCATTGTCCTGCCCTGTTATTGCTGGAATGGCGGCTTGTTTATGGCAGGCCAATCCTGAACTATCCAATATGGAAATTATTGAAATCATAAAAAAATCATCAGATCAATATGATAAACCGGATGTAAAAAGAGGTCACGGTTTGCCTGATTTCAATAAGGCACTATGGATTGCTAAGAATAAAATGTAAACTAGTCTGCATAAAAAATATTTATAGGGTTGAAAGCGTTTTTGAGCATAACCTGATATTTAACATTAATGATAAATAGTTAGGATAAAAAGTATTTGATTAATTTTAATGTTGAATATCAATACATTAAAACAAATCAAAATGAGAGTAGCCGCCCTTTTATTGTTTATTATCGCAGGTTTTAGTATTTCTTTTGCAAACGATGGTTACGGATTATTTGCAAGTAATAATCTAAGAGTTTTTGATCATCCAAATTCAAAAATTGGGATATTTGATGATTCAAAACATTATTTATCCAATGCAAGTCTAAATGATTCAGTTCCTAAATCTGAAGATAAATTGGGCGCATTTGGTATTCATTTAGATCCGCTTGGTGCTTTGTTCTATGGCCCAAATTTGGCACTTGAATTTGCATTGGGCAACCATATTATTATTTATCCTCAGTACACATGGAATTATGCTGGGTTACTTTATCGGCTCGAAATATCTGGTTTTGAAAGGATTTATAGTAGTTCCAGCTCTACATATACAATTGGAATTAAATACCTTCCCAACAATGGAAAAGTGAGGCTATTCATGGGCTTTAATGCTAGCTACGGAGCTGGTAGTCATATTACATATGATTATATGGCAAATAGCAAATCTGGTACATATTTTTATTCATATTCATTTTTAATACCAGCATCACAAGTTGGAGTTAAGTTTCGATTGAATGGTTTTGTAATATCAAGTGGAATTTCTTTTGGTTGGGCTTTTCGATTATCAAATACCGAATATAATTATGATACAAAAGAGTTAAACACAACAGGATTTGGACATCATCGATATTATCCAATTTCATTTACGTTTACATTGGGTTTTGAAACAAAGTAAACTTGCTTAGCTATCATATTTATCTGTTTGTGTAAGTTTGCAAGTACAACAAATTAATCGTTAATCTTTGAGAACGAATAAAAAAAGGGGGTTAATCAAACCCCCTTAATACTCTTTACTGAATAATCAGTTTTCCACTTCCGATGAGTTTCTGTTTTGAAACAATTTTGTATATGTAAACTCCATTATCAATCTTGTTTCGGTTTAATGTAAATGAAGGAGATTGTATTTCGTTTATTCTTGACACTTCCCTGCCCGTAATGTCATACAAGTGGAAACTATAACTTTGATTGTAGTTGCTTACTTCAAATTTAGTAGTTTCTGAGAAAGGATTTGGATAAACATCAATGTTTACAGTTTCATCATAAACATTTGGGGTGGATGTTATAATTCCGTTTGATTCCCCTATGGTATTAAAGACGGTGTTGGTAACCACCGGAATATTATAATCAAATACAATTCCTGCTGAATTTGTAATTACTGTACCTTTCGGATTGCCTGGTTTTTGATTGATTTTGAATTTTACAAAACCATGACTGGCTATTTCGTTCGTAGAACTGTCTGGTAGCATTATATCACTGAAGACAAACTGTACAACTTCATTTGATAAAGCTTCAATATAATATGGATGGCTGGATACACCTGGAGTAATAGATGCAATTTCAAGATATTGTGAAATAGTATCTATTACATAAATATTAAAGGCAGTATCATTACCTGTGTTCTGGAACCGTATGAAATATTCAAGAACATCAGAAGAATCAATATAATGATGCTCTTCAGTTATCCCAGTTGGAAATACTTGCTTGTCATTCGGGTCATAGGATGCCGTAACTTCAAGACAGAAGATTTCAACAAATTCATCTATATCATCTTGAGGAACAGTATTAACCAAGCTTGCTACATATCCATTCAGGCTGTCTCCACACATTTCAACAATATCCTGTGGGTGACTATTGCCTGGATGTGCAGGATGTTGGTCTGCTTCAAGACGAATTGAATTACCATTGGCAGGCCAGCAAATATCTATGCTTTCTCCACCATTAAGTTGGAAGCTGCCAGTATAGACAAGAGTGTTGTTTTCGTATATTCTGTACTCAGATGTAGATTGCATATCACCGCCTGATGGATCTCCTGTATTTTCT
Source organism: Marinilabiliales bacterium (assembly GCA_002869425.1). GTDB lineage: Bacteria > Bacteroidota > Bacteroidia > Bacteroidales > BM523 > BM523. The sequence goes on along the minus strand of PKSZ01000563.1, from coordinate 15,289 downwards.
ATGTTGAAGCAGGCAAGACTATCCTCACAGCTTCCTTCAACAGCAACACTGGAATGATCCCAGGAAGGATCAGGAGCAACACATGGATCATCCGGATGAATATGTGCTTCAACGCATAAGGTTGTTCCAATTAGTTCGAGGTCGCAGGCAACGTCCACAACAATATTGAATGTTTCTGTAACACCAGGGTTTATTGTGAATACATCAAAAGTTAACAAATCTCCATTTTGATATGAAGGCCATGGTGCATAAACATAGGTCATCTCTGGCGGTAATTCAATATCTATGGTTGCATTGTCTGCAGGATATGTTCCGTGATTGGAAAATTGTACAGTATATTGAGCCTGCATACATGGACGGATAACACCTGCGGCAATATCCACAGTTAAATCAGGACAATAAATATCTGCTGAATTGGCAAAGTCAACATTACTTACAGTATCTCCAACCTGTAATACTTCAATCGTTTGTTCTCCACCTGGAAGACAGGTTTGGTCAAATAGAGGGTTTATCTGATATTGACTGGCTGTGTAATTGCCTACATCAAGGTATAAAAAGTAATTACCGTTTTGATCTGTTATTGTATAGTGAGGTCCTGGAAGAAATTCAAGCCATACAGATTCCATTGGTGAGTCACTACCATTAAATATACAATCCTCATTTTAATCTATAAATACTTGTCCTTCGACCCTTGTAAGGTTAATCAGGTCTAAGTCAAATCCAATACTCCAACCAAAAATATATCCGTTATCAGACATAAGGTTGTCTGTTACAGAAATGGTCCAGTCTCCATTTAATTGGGTTCCCAGTAAATTTGTCCATGAACCAGCCGGACTATAATTTCCGGCAGGCAGGGTTTGGTATTGTCCACATGCATCATCCCATGATTCATTGTTAGGATTTATATCCCAACAGTAGTCGAATCCAATGCCATGGCTCAAGTCTCCATCATCGTCAATAGGAACACCTAAATATGTGGCTGCACAACTGTTCGGATACTGAGTGAAGATTACAGTGTCATTGGAAGGGCTAACAAGAACAATTGTCAAATCACCCATGTATGAATGTTCCATACTGGTACAAACTCCCATCAATTGATTGATGTTTGTTAGTGTTTGTCCTTGTACAAATTGGTCTACTGTGATTGTTGCAGTATAAGTATCTCCGTCACCATCGGGAAGAAAAACAGTGTCCAGAAAGTAGTAATACGTCGATTGAATAGATTTTTCAATGTGTACGCGATCATCATATTTGCTTTTTTCAATAATTACTTCATTGCCTGTCTGAGCAAAAACTATTGAAAAAGAGCCAATAATAAAAATTAGTAAGTAGATAAATTTCATGGTTGTGGGGTTTTATATTTATCCTTCTTCACATTTTGTTACGAAAACAAAATTATAATCAAATGTCTTATCTCCTAGACAGTTTATTGTTGAAATGGTTTCTTTTAATGCCAACTTAATAATATGTTGTCCAACATGATGTTGTGTTTGCTTATAGTTTGATGTGGATATCCTGCAGGTGTACCAAAACGAACACATGTTGATTATGTATAGTAATTCAAATTTTATGTAAGGCATAGAATATTAGCATTATATGTCTTTTGGTATGGCTTGTGATAAATACATAGGAAACAACATGATTATGAAAACAAGATATTTCTTTTTGTTATTTACGCTATTGTCAGCAGTAGCTTTTTCACAAGATATTAATCGTATAAAAGGTATTGTGAAAGATCTTTCAAGCAGTGAATTTTTAGGTAGGGGTTATGCTCATGGAGGAGCTGAAAAGGCATCAAATTATATTTTAGATGCTTTTGTGGAATCAGGACTTTCAAGGCCCGATAGTGGTTGGATTCAAAGCTTTAATTTCGATTTCAATTGTATTCGCAAAACCCGTATTGAAATTAATGATAAAAACCTTATTCCGGGGAAGGATTTCATTGTCAGAAGAGGTTCCCCCAATGGAAATTCCGATTATAGGCTCAAAGAGATCAGTAGTGAGCATTTTCTTGATACGGAAAAAATGAAAGACTTTCTAAATGATACTTTAAATGAAGTAGTAGCAATCATAGATTTTCAGGATTTTGTTAAAAACAGGAAAGCATACGATACTTGTGTTAAAATGCTTTTTCACAGCGATATTCCAGGTTATGTTTTTTTACATGAGAAGGAATTAAAAGATTATATGGCATTTGGAATCAGACAAAAACAATGTTTTGTAGTCAATATTCAAAAGAGAGCGATGCCAGCACTCCCTCATAGCTTTCATTATATGTTTGATGCTGATTTTAAGGAGGTGGAAGCGAAAAACGTTATGGCATACTTGCCTGGCACAGGTCAATCTGATTCAGTAATAATTATTTGTGGCCATTATGATCATCTGGGAACCATGGGGCCTGATGCTTTTTTCCCGGGAGCAGATGATAATGCAAGCTCAATAGCAACTATGATAGAGTTGGCTGATTTCCTAAACAAGCCTGAAAACAGACCCGCAAAGTCAGTTCTTTTTGTTGCCTTTAGTGCCGAAGAGGTAGGACTTGTAGGATCAAACTATTTTGTAAATCATTTACCTATAGCAAAACAGAATATCTCATTTGTCTTAAATATCGACATGATTGGTTTTGGCGAAAATGGAATCTATTTGTGGAACGGTAAAAACGAACCGAATTTGACGCAAAGAATTTTAAAGATAAATAATGATTATCAACTTTTTGATTCTCTTTATGTGAAGGAAAACACTCCAAATAGCGATCATTATTCATTTACAAAAAAGGAAATTCCTGCAGTATTTTTGTCTACAGGTATTGATGCTTCTGTGTATTATCATACAATTTTTGATAATTACGAAAATGTTTCATTTGCGAAAATTGAAGAGGTTTTTAAGCTGATCCAATTATTCATAAGAGAAGAATCTAATAAAAGTTTATAGTCTATTTAGTAATTATATGATTGTAAATAGGCTGAAATACCTTGAAAGTATTATACTATGAAAAGAGTGTGCTATGAAAGGCTTATTGTTTAATAGCTTAAAATTAGCAGGAGTTATTTGAAATATACTCTAAAAGTTGCGGCAATATTGTTGAGTGTTTTTATCTTTTGTTGTGCTTTCATGCTTTTTCAAAGTATGATGAAAAGACAGAGAAGAACTCGTTAGAACAGGAACTTTAATTAAGAAAGAATAGGCACTAGGCTGTGTACAGTATAATTAATGGTATAAGCAACATTCCAATCAAAATTGAGACAGACACCAGACTTGCGGCAAATTCTCTGTTTAGCTTTTCCAGTGAGGCAAAGACTATTGTGTTAAATCCAATAGGGACAGAAGATCCTATTAGTATGATCGAGCGATCAATACCTGATAAACCGATAATTTCGCATAACGCCCAGCCGATTAGAAAGCCGGCACCCATGCGAATACCAACAGCTAATAGTAATGATTTAAACAGAACAATTTTTGGACTAAAATAGGCACCCAGTGCAATCATCAATAATGGAATGGTTAAAGAGCCTGATATAGTAAAAAGCTCACTGAAAAATCCGTTTATTTTTATATGACCAAGATTTAGGGTTAATCCAACCATCAGCGCCCATAACGGAACTGACAAAAGAATTTTTTTAATGAATACTTTTCCTGAACCACTTCCACCATATTTACATGAGAGGTAATACGACCATGTAAAAACCAGGAAACCATTTGAAACATCAAACAATGCCATTTTTGCAAGTCCTGTATCTCCGTAAAAAGCAATTATAAAAGGAAGAGCAAATCCTATGTTAAGTATCATTGGGCCTGTTATATATACTCCTTTGGTTTGGTTGTCGAACTTAAAAAATCTCGAAGTAAGCTTGGTTAATAAAAACATAATGCTGATTAAAATTGCACTGCTTACAGGAAAAAAAGCCAGTTCTGTACTGAGTTCAATTTTTGATACTGAGTTTAGAATTAATGCAGGAAGCGAGATATAAAACACCACTTTCAGAAAAATGTCTCCATCTGTACTTTTCAATATCTTAAGGAGTTTTAATAGATACCCGATGGCAAACAAAACAACAATAGGGCCTATTTTATATAATATTTCATCCATTGGATATGGGTCGTTATTATTAACGAGAATCGAATATAGAGGATTTATTGCAGTTTATTTCAATCTATATTGCACTATTTGTGTGTTTTGGTATCTTTGTAAATAAGAATAATAGATATCCTACACGAAAACAGTTGAAAAATTGAATAGCTTTTAAACATCGATTCAGTATAGGATTACAAAGATCAACGATATAATATTATGCGAAATATTTTAATTACAGGAGGAGCTGGTTTCATTGGCAGTGCATTGGCAGAGAGATTGATAAGTGACCCCGATAACTATGTGGTTATAGTAGATGATTTATCTACTGGTAGAGTTGAGAAGTTGCCCAATCTTCCTGAAACAAACTGGAAGTTTATTCGTTGCGATGTAAACAAGTATAAGGATATTGCTGAAGTAATGTTTTCTAATAAATTTGAGTATGTATTCCATTATGCCGCAGTTGTTGGTGTAAAAAGAACACTTGCTAATCCTATTAAGGTGTTAAAGGATGTTGAGGGAATAAAAAACATATTGGATTTATCCAAAAATACAGGGGTCAAAAGAGTTTTTTATAGTTCCTCGTCTGAGGTTTATGGAGAACCAGTGGAATTCCCACAAAATGAGCAAACAACACCTTTGAATTCAAGATTACCTTATGCGATTGTTAAAACACTGGGCGGCGCATATTTAAGAGCCTATCAGCAGGAGTATGGTCTTGATTTTACTGTTTTTAGGTTTTTTAATACATACGGACCCAAACAAAGCAGGGACTTTGTCATTAGTAGGTTTTTAATCAATGCTATGATCAATAAAGACATAACCATTTATGGTGATGGTATGCAATCCAGAACATTTTGTTATATCGATGATAATGTTGAGGCTTGTGTAAAGGCATTGTATAAGGGTAAATATGTTAATGATATTATAAATGTTGGCTCCGATAAAGAAACCAATATATTGGAATTGGCCAATTTGATTATAAAGCTAACGAAATCAAAGTCTAAAATTATCCATGTTCCTCCTTTAGAAGAAGGAGATATGAAACGACGGTTACCCGATATTTCTAAAATGCGTACTTTGCTGTCTGGTGAGTTGATTACACTCGAAAAAGGCTTAATGAAAATATTAGATAATGGTTTGTTCGAATTAAACTATTAAGATGTATAATATTAAAGAGTTACAGGAATTACTTAAAGATAAGATTAATTCTTTAGGCATTGTTAAAAAACCGGAAAGATTATATGAGCCGGTAGAATATATTCTTTCTTTGGGTGGCAAACGATTACGACCAACTTTGGTTCTTATGTCATGCAATTTATTTTCTAAAAATATTGAAGATGCAATTCCTGCAGCCATTGCAATTGAGGTTTTTCATAATTTTACTTTGGTACACGACGATATTATGGATGAAGCGTCTGTACGCAGAGGTAAGGTGACAATTCATAACAAGTGGAATCAGGATGTTGCAATTCTTTCAGGTGATGCTATGTCTATCCTGGCATATAAATATCTTGCGCAAAGCAAGAATAACATTCTTCCGGATTTGCTAAAAGTTTTCACACAAACTGCACTGGAAGTATGTGAAGGTCAGCAGTATGATATGGATTTTGAAGATGAATTGGATGTTACCGCTCAGGACTACCTGAAAATGATTGAGCTCAAAACTTCAGTTTTGATTGCATGTGCAATGAAGATGGGCGCTATTGCTGCAAATGCGGATGATAAAGATGCTATGCATTTGTACAATTTTGGTAAGTATATTGGAATGGCATTTCAACTACGCGACGATTACCTGGATGTATACGGCGACTCAG
>PKSZ01000563.1:4743-9391 GCA_002869425.1 Marinilabiliales bacterium | reverse complement strand
GAAAAAAAACAGGCGGAGATATTGTTTCCAATAAGAAAACCTATTTGCTTATCAATGCATTGCAAAAGGCAACTGGCTCAATGAAAGAGGATCTTATTTCTATTTTAGAGCAGGAAAATTTTGATCCCCAGGAAAAGGTAAAATCAGTTAAAGAAATCTATAATAAATTGGATGTCCAGTATGATTCAACCCGACTGATGAATGAATTTTATCAAAAGGGTATTGCAGAGTTGGATTCTGTTTCTGTTTCCCCCGAACGTAAGGAACAGCTGTACGCTCTGGCTTCTTCTCTTTTATCAAGAGATAATTGATCTTAGGTTGCTGTTTTTAAATGCTGGTTTTTGTTGAGTCAAATGAATTGAAATTTATTTTGAATGAATAGCACAAATTTTTCAATTTATTTTACCTTTGTAGAACAACTATAAAAAGCAACAATCAATGGCTCAAAATGTAGGTGAAATTATTCAGGTAATTGGCCCGGTGGTCGATGTTAGTTTTGAAAAATCTGGAAACGAACTTCCAAATATTTATGATGCATTGGAAATACAGCTAGATGGTGGCGGAAAGCTTATTGTCGAGTGTCAGCAACATATTGGAGAAAATACTGTACGTACTATTGCAATGGATTCTACAGATGGATTATATCGTGGAATGAAGGCTATTCCTACAGGTAGCCCGATTGTTATGCCTGTTGGCGACCAGATTAAAGGGCGATTAATGAATGTAATTGGTAATGCAATAGATGGTATTGGAGAGTTAAACAAAGATGGAGGATATCCTATTCACAGGCATGCTCCGGAATTTCAAAATTTAAGAACGGAGTCGGAAATCCTATTTACAGGGATTAAGGTTATTGATTTGATAGAACCATATGCAAAAGGTGGAAAAATTGGGCTTTTTGGTGGGGCTGGTGTTGGTAAAACAGTATTGATCATGGAAATGATCAACAATATAGCAAAAGCTTACGAAGGTATGTCTGTTTTTGCCGGTGTTGGTGAGAGAACAAGGGAAGGAAATGACTTACTTCGTGAAATGCTTGAATCTGGTGTAATGAGTTACGGTAAGGAATTCTTGAAAAGCATGGAAGAAGGAGGATGGGATCTTTCAAAGGTTGATGAGAAAGCCTTGGAAGAATCAAATATATCAATGGTTTTTGGTCAGATGAATGAACCTCCTGGATCTAGGGCAAGGGTTGCTTTATCTGGGCTTTCAGTTGCTGAATATTTTAGAGATGGAAAAGATGATACAGGTGGAAAAGATATCTTGCTTTTCGTTGACAATATTTTCCGTTTTACACAGGCAGGTTCAGAGGTTTCTGCTTTGCTTGGTCGGATGCCTTCAGCAGTAGGTTATCAGCCTACGCTTGGTTCTGAAATGGGTGAATTGCAGGAAAGGATTACTTCCACAAAGCGCGGTTCGATTACTTCTGTTCAGGCAATATATGTACCTGCAGATGACCTTACAGACCCGGCCCCTGCAACAACTTTTGCTCACCTGGATGCTACAACCGTATTGAATCGTAAGATTTCTGAACAAGGAATATATCCTGCGGTAGACCCATTGGATTCAACATCCAGAATTCTTAGTCCGGATGTGGTTGGAGATGAACACTACAACACAGCACAAAGAGTAAAGGAAATTTTACAACGGTATAAGGAATTGCAGGATATTATTGCTATTCTTGGTATGGAGGAATTATCTGAAGAAGATAAGTTGGTTGTTCATAGAGCAAGAAGAGTACAAAGATTTCTTTCTCAGCCATTCCACGTTGCTGAACAGTTTACTGGTTTGAAAGGAGTATTTGTTAGCATTGAAGATACAATCAAAGGCTTCAATATGATAATGGATGGAAAAGTTGATAAATATCCGGAAGCAGCATTTAACCTTGTTGGAACCATTGAAGAAGCAATTGAAAAGGGAGAGAAACTGCTGGCAGAATCTGGAAACTAATTTTTGGCATAAAATATGTATTTAGAGATTATTACACCAGAGAAAAAAGTTTTTGAGGGAGAAGTCAGAATCATTCAACTTCCTGGTAGCCTTGGATCTTTTGAGATAATGAATAATCACGCACCTATTATTTCAACATTGATGGAAGGAACGATAAAGATAGTTGATAACAGTAATGCAGAAACTTTTTTTGAAATCAGTGGAGGTGTAGTGGAATCAACAGATAATAAAATAATTGTGCTTGTTGAAGCTGGATAGCGCAGTGAACAAAAACAAAAGCTTTATGAAATATTTATTTTTTGCTATTTTTAGCATTCTTTCATTTCAGTTGTTTTCACAAGAGCTCATTACATTTAAAGCAGATGACGGACTGGAAATCACGGCTGAGATTTATGAGGTGGATAACAATTTTCCATATATTTTGTTTTTTCATCAGGCAAATGCAAGTCGTGGGGAATATAAAGAAACAGCCCGAAAGTTTCTAAAACTCGGTTATAATTGTATGGTTGTGGATTTACGATCTGGAGATGAAATTAATTATGTTTCCAATGAAACAGCTACAAGGGCAAAAAGGCAAGGAATATCAAATTCTTTTTTGGATGCAGAAAAGGATATAGTTGCAGCTATGAATTATGTTTGGGAAAAATCACCAAATCCTATGGTTTTGGTTGGGAGCTCTTATAGTGCCTCATTGGTATTAAAGGTTGCAAAGGGAAATGATAAGGTAAAGGCGGTTGTTGCTTTTAGTCCCGGAGAATTTTTAAAACCACAGTATGATGTAAAAAAGGGTCTTGAAGGGTTTGATAAACCTGTTCTGGCTTTTGGTTCTCAAAGAGAATTTAAATACATAGAAGAAATGTTTTCCGGAGTAGATAAGTCATTGAAGACCGTTTTTAGCCCCAAAGGTGGCCCGGGTGATCATGGTGCTAAATCAATCTGGAAAAGTTGCCCTGAGAGTAAAGAGTATTGGTGGGAGCTAAATGTTTTCTTTAAGCGATTGTAATTAGTTTACGGTTATTTCAAATTCATCAGCAAGGATCAATTCTTTACTTGTATTCCAAATATAGATTTTAAATTCATCAGTGTCTTTTAGTTGTTTATCAAGGTTTATCACATGATATAGATGGTGCCATTTACCATCTGTGCGAAAAAAATCTGAATACTTGGATGAACTCCATGCCAACTGTTGGCCGCTGTTATTTCTGGAATAGACTAGCTGGCAATCTCCCTTGTTGCATTTCACTTTAACTCTTGCGATGATAATACTTTTGTTTTCAAGCTCTTTGCCTGTTAGTTTTAAAGTAGAACTAAATGCGGTTACACTATCGCAAATAAACACCATATTTGCTGTGCTGTCGGTTAAGCTTTTTCCATCTGTCCAGTTATCACTTTTCCTTTCAGCGTAATTATACCAGTCAAATACATTTATAGAGTTATTTCGGAATTCGTATTTTGTAATATTTGTATTTTGGTTTTTGTATATAATATTAGGAGTACCAAAATCTGTGCTTAGTATTTTCTGAATGTAGATGTAGTCAGGTGAGTAATTTCTGTCTGTATACAATATTAGCTTTGAATATTTACAATCGCTAAGGGAGTCAATGAAACTACCCAGTGTTTTTTGATTGTCTGGGTCAATATGGATCCACTGAAGTTTTTCAGGTACTATTGAATCAATATTTGCATCACTTGTATAAGAAATTACAGGAGTGTCTTCTTTGTTTAAATTTGCTTTAATTGTATGGTATTTATTGTCATGAAATTGGGTGTTGTGCAATATTCTGCCTGAAAGAAAATATAAAGAAAAGAGCAGAAGAATAACTATAGATAAGTCACCATAGAATGTATAATTCCGAGATTTAAAATAAGCAACAATCAAAATCAACAAAATAATAAACAGGCTTATCGAAATAATAAATGCATATTTTACGGCATTGTTTTCGTATGTAAATATTACTTCGTGAGAGCCTTCTGGAACAAAAACCGACATATATAAATAATTACTTGAGATAATATCTGATTGTACGTTGTCTATAAATACATTCCACCCATAATAATAGCTTTGTTGTAAAACCAGAAGTGCTTTGCCGTCTGTATTGGTGTTTATACGAATTTTTGTAGGTGAAAAGGATTTAATTTTACATGTATTGTTGGTGCTGCTTAGGTTATAATTATGATAAATTGAATCTGGGATAACTACAGTTTTGGGATTATGGGTTTTTGTTGCAATACTTTGAGGAACTAACTTTTTGGCAAAGAAAAGCAAGCCGTTTTGAGAAACTGCTCTTTGTAATTCAGGGAATGAATCCGACAATAATTCATAATTTTTTAAGGCAAATGAATTGAACCCATCAAAACTTATTTTTTTTGAAAAAATATTGGTATTTCTCCAAAGAGGTGCTTTCCCTGAATTCTTGTCTGTAACTTCAGCGATGGCATAATTCCCAGGGTTTGGGAATCCCTTGGGATATTCTGATAATATTTTACATATAAGTTGAGGTGATGTATCAGAAGCTGTAGTATAATAGATATTTAACTGGCAAGAAATAATGAGATCAAATATAATAATGTAATAAATCCATTTGATTTTGTTTTTTATAATAACGAAGAAGAGAAATAGAAAAATGAACAAAAGTTGAATGATAACTTGAATGAAAACGTTTTCTGAAAATGAAGTATCACTAAACCATTGGTAGAT
>PKSZ01000563.1:0-4738 GCA_002869425.1 Marinilabiliales bacterium | reverse complement strand
TTAAATGAAATGATGGATGATCCAATGTTTTCTGAGAAAATAGCCTTGATGCCAAAAAATATGAGGATAGCAACGGTTGAAATTGAAAGAATCAGGAATATTTTTCGAACGTTCTTTGCGTTATTGAGAAAGAGTTGTATCCCATAACCTGAAAGAATTAACACACTAATAATAAAAAATATTCTAAAATATGATGAGCCTCTGAACATATCCATTAAAGGGATAAAATCAAATAGAAATTTCCTAAAGGGTGTGTATCCACCAAAGGCTGCAAGCAAACTAATGAGACCTATGATAAGAAAAAAGTAATGAATTTTACGCTTTATATAGCGGATAGAGGTTAAATAAAATATAAAAATAAATAAACCAATATATATGTTAATCATTGAGATATCTGAATTGAAATATTCAATATCTTTTACAACTCCAAAAGGCAAAATAAGAGAAAGTAGAGATTGGGGTGTAAAAGCAAATTCAAAAATCGAATCCGCTTGTAAACCGCTAAATCTTTGTACAAATTCCTGAACCTGAAGGAATGAAACAATATTAGGCAACAGTAATAGTACTGATAACACAGCAGATAAAGTTAGGTTAGCCAATACAGGCAATATTGCTTTGATCTTATGTTCTACGATACTGTATATCACAAAACCAAAAAAACCAAGAACCAAAATATATACAAGAATTATAGTTTGTGCCTGGTATCCACTGTTTACCATTAAAGAGAAAAATATAGCCAGAAGAATGGATTTATGAAGGTCCGGTTTTCGAAGCAGTTTTAAAAAGATCAAAAGTATATAGGGAATCCAGCAAGCGCCTGCAATTGTTGAAAGCTCCTGACCGTGAGCTACAAAAAACCCAGAAATAGGATAAACAATACCAACCAAAAGAGCGGTTCGATAATCTTTATTAATCTCTTTGGTTAATAAGAACATACCATATCCTGCCCCGGTTAGATATGCAATAAAGATGAAATGGAAAAGATAATATGAATATCCCCAACTTAAACCATGTAACCAGACAAAGGGATAAAATACAGAACGCATATCTGCATGACTGGGAAAACCTGTGTGTTGGTATGGATTCCAAAAAGGGAAAAGATCATTTTGTAAGCATTCGCTGATATGATAACGCCATGGAAGATAGCAGTCTAGCATATCCCACTTAAAGCTGTTTTGAAAAAAAGCTATTTGCCAATAGGCAATAATGGTAATCACTGCAATTATAAGCAGTGCAGTGAAGTTCTGATTGCGAATAATGCCCCTGATATTTATCCCAAAATTTTTAATAACAAGCTTGTTTAGATTACAAAATAGGGGAATTTATTTTTATATTAGCTGAAACGATCAAAAAAAATGGCAGGTAGTAATAAAACAGAAAATGTATCTAAGAGAATATCAGATGTCAAGAGTAATGTGGGTAAGGCAATTCGTGTAGCTTCTGACTCTATTCAAACAAACGCAGACTTAGCGCAACTGGAAAAGCATTTGTCAATGTTTGCCTGTAATACAAAAGATGTAATTTGGACAAAGGACATGATGTTAAATAATGTTTATGTCAGTCCTTCTATTGAAAATTTTCTTGGATACTCAGTAGAGGATTATCTAAATCTTCCTGTGGATATTTTTCATACTGAAGAATCATTAAAAATGGTTCAGGAATCATTTGTCGATGTATTGGAAAAGATAAAAACGAAGCAATTTGATCAGCTAAAAGATCCCATAAGTCTTGAGATGGAATTTATTAAGAAAGATGGTTCTATGGTCTGGGGAGAGGTTCGCGCCAGTTTAATGAAAAATGATAAAGGTGAACCAGTTGGTTTTTGGGGGATAACAAGGGATGTTTCAAAAAGGGTTCTGCTGCAGAAAGAGTTAGAAAAAAGCAGCAAAAAACTACAGAAATCTGAAACTTTATTGCAGGCCATTATTGAAAATATGAATGCTGCAGTTGCTGCAAGAACTTTAGACGGTGCGATTATTAAATGTAATGAGGTATTCAAAAAAATTGGTAAAGAATTATTTAAAATGGAGATCAAAGAAGGAACAAACCTTGATCATCCAAATTTGATTACTTACAAAAATAAATGGAAGAAAATTGTAGAAGAGGTTGAGAAAAATGGATATCATAGGCTGGAAATATCAGTTGAATTTCCGGATGGATCAAAAAAATGGTATTTGCGTTTTTTCTCACCCATTTTTCTGCAAGATAAGTCGATGGGTATTGCAGAATATACAAGAGATATTACTGAGTTTCGTCTGGCAGAAGAAAAGTTGAGAGAGGCCAAAGCAAGTGCACAGGAGTCAGACAAATTAAAGTCTGCCTTTCTTGCCAATATTTCACATGAGATTCGAACACCATTAAATGGGATACTGGGTTTTGCTGGTTTGTTGAATGATGGAGATGTTTCGGATAGTGAGAGAAAAGAATATTCAGAAGTTATTATCAATAGCGGTAAAAATTTGTTACGGCTGATTGAAAATTTGATGGATATGAGTCAAATAGAAACAAATCAGATAAGCCTTTATAAATCAGTGATTTTTATTGATGATTTTGTTGCAGAGCTTGAACAGTATGGATTACAGAAAATTCAAGACTCTGCTAAGAATTTAGAACTGATTATTAATGTCCAACAGTCGTTGAAAAATATGTCTATATATCATGATCGGACGCGCTTATTTCAGGTTATGTCAAATTTAATTAGCAATGCAGTGCACAATACGGAAAAAGGAAATATACAAATCGAATGTAAGCTAAATGATTCCGGTCAGGTTAAATTTGCTGTCATTGATAGCGGAAAAGGAATAAATGAGGCATATAAAGAGGTGATCTTTAATCCATTCAGACATTCCCAGGATTTGATAAAAAACACGTCTGATGGAATAGGTTTGGGCTTATCTGTAAGTAACGGTTTGGTGAAAATGATGGGTGGAAAACTCCAGCTGGAAACCGAAGAGAATAAAGGATCTATGTTTTGGTTTTCTGTAGAAACAGATGTTATAGAAGGGTATGATGTTGAGTTCGAAAGTGCAGAAATGAAAGGTCAATGGTTTGGGAAAAAGATTTTGGTAGTGGAAGATAATTCTGTGAGCAGGCATTTAATTGGTGCTATGCTGGCAAATAATGGCGCTGAAATAACGATTGTAGACTTGGGTAAAGACGCTTTAAGTTATTGTGAAAAGCACAAGCCAGATATTGTGTTGTTGGACATTCGTCTTCCTGATATAAGTGGTATCGATTTAATTGAAAAGTTACATGCAATATATCCAGATTTAAAGGTTGTAGCCCAAACAGCTAATGCTATGCAAAAGGATAAAGTAAAATATTTGTCTTCAGGGTTTTCGGCATATATTGCAAAGCCCTTTAATAAAGAGCAATTGGTTAAAGTTGTAGATAAATTTCTAAAAGGCATTTAAATGTGCAAAAAATGGATACGTATTTTTGGGGCTTATGCCAATAATCTTAAAGGGATAGATATTTCTATTCCACATAAGAAAACTACTGTAATAACGGGCGTTTCCGGATCAGGAAAATCTTCTCTGGCATATGATGTCTTGTATCGATCTGCAATGAAGTCGTATATGGAAACATATTCGTCTTATTTAAGGCAATTTATGTCAAAGCTTGGAGATGTTGAAGCAAAAGAAATTACAGGTCTTTCTCCCACATTGGTTGTTGACCAAAAAACTTCAATACAATCACCCAGATCAACAGTGGGTACCTTAACGGATATTTTGGATTATCTCCGGTTAGTTTACGCTCGTGAATCAAAATCAGATAAATATAGCGATAAGCCAACAAGAAGTCAGTTTTCTTTTAATACAATTAAAGGTGCATGTCCAAAATGTAAAGGTCTGGGAGTAGAAGATTATATAGATTATGAGCTTTTTGTAAAAAGTCCTGAAAAAACTTTGAGAGAAGGGGCTTTGTCCTTATCAACGCCCAATGGTTATATCATTTATTCGCAGGTAACCATTGATGTTTTGAACCAGGTTTGCAATGAGCATGGCTTTTCCGTTGATATACCCTGGAAAGATTTAACGTTTGAACAAAGGCAGGTTGTTTTGTATGGTTCTGACAGGATTAAAATACCTTTTGGTAAGCATACGCTGGAGTCAAGGTTGAAATGGTCAGGAATAACAGCAAAGCCCAGGGAAGAAGGTTTTTATAAGGGCATCATTCCTGTAATGGAAGAAATTCTTATACGAGATCGTAATCCCAATATATTGAGGTTTGCAAGAACCATTCCCTGTAAAGAATGCAAGGGTACAAGATATAATGAAAGGACTTTGTCCTATAGAATAAATGGACACAATATTGGAGATTTTCTTAGTTTGTCGGTAGACGAAATGAATGATAAACTTCATTCAATTAAGGAAACCGGACCCGTTTTTGAAAAAGTAAAGCATGAGATTCTCAAAAGAATATCCTTGCTTAAACAGTTGGGCCTGGGTTATCTTAAAATTAACAGGCAGGCAAGTTCATTAAGTGCGGGAGAGCTGCAAAGGATTCGATTGGTAAATCAATCGGTAAGCATGATGACAGGAGTAACGTATATTCTGGATGAACCTTCAGTTGGATTGCATACAGGTGAAATTTTGCCTTTGTTAGAGTTACTGAATTCTATCAAAAACAATGGAAATACAGTTGTAATCGTCGAGCATGATCCTCAAATTATTAAAGCGGCTGATTACATTATTGATTTGGGCCCCGGACCGGGAGATGAAGGAGGTCGGGTGGT
>PKSZ01000696.1 GCA_002869425.1 Marinilabiliales bacterium | reverse complement strand
GATTGATATGGGATGGTTCTGGAACAGTTATGCACTGGATATAACCGGGCCTGCATGGAATTATATTCTATTTAGAGGATTATTCACAGGATACAAAAAAAACAGGTGGACTCGCTTTTTTAGACCGGTTACTACTTTTGTTGTTTTTCTAATTGTTTCTTTCTCAATTGAGATTTTGCAGTATTTTGAAGTATACAAATCCACATTTGATCCATATGATCTTCTATCCTATATTTCTCTTTTGATCCCAATATTTATATTGGATTTACTACAACAAAAAAAGTCAAGACAAGACTAAAATTTAATCATCTGCCATAATTTTTGTAATATTGAATGATCATATAAGAGCAGAAGGAATTTCTGCGTATGGATGAGGCATAGTTATGGACAGAAATTTTGAACATTTTGTGATTGGAGGACTACAGCGAAGTGGTACATCATTGTTGAGGGCCATTCTTGGAAGTCATTCAGATATTACTGTCTATCAATGGGATCTTGAATTGTGGACCAAGTTTTCAACCATATATTATAATAAAGCACTCAATCAGCCAAAACAGAAAAGACTGGTGCAGGATGTACTTAATCATCCCAAACACACAACTGCACAGATCAGATTGAGAGAAAAAGAGTTTTCATCTTTGATGAAAGCCTATAAAACCAGAAATAATAACACTTTTTTTGTGGATTTCTATCGGGAATTTTTAAAGCTTTATCTTGATAAAACAGATGGCTCATTAATAGGGTTAAAAACTCCTGAAAATGAATTTTATACAGAGGCTATATTTAAGGAGTTTCCCAAAACCAAATTTATTCATATCATTAGAAATCCACTGGATGTTGCTGTTTCATTAAAGAAAGCCAAAAGTCGTTGGTGGGGTGGTTCTATGAACTATTATTCTCATGTGCGAAAATGGAAACGTTCCATTGAGATAGCCGAGAAAAACAAAAAACAATACCCTAATCAGTATTGCATTATTAAGTATGAAGATCTTATCTCAAATACTGAAAAAGTAGTTCAGGAAATATGTGCTTTGCTTGGTGTAGATTATCAGGAAAGCATGCTGAAAATGGAAGGACATCCTGGTTGGAAGGGGCATAATTCATCAGCACAACAGGATACAAAAATAGATAAGAAATTTCACTCTAAATCGGTTGACCAGTATAAGGATAAATTGCCTCAAAAAGTAAAACAACTTTATTTTTCCTATCTGGCAAGCCATCTTCGTAAGTTTGGGTACTCTGCCAAAGCGGAGGAAGTGCCTTTTAATGAAGACTTGAAATATAAGATCAATTACTTAATTGATCTTATGAAGACTTCAATCATGCGTTTTTTGATGAGGAGCTGGCTGTACCATCCTTTGAAGCGCATATTCAATTAATCTTTAAATCTTGTCCTATTATTATAACAGGATAGCATATACTAAAGCTAAGTTCCTTAGCCTAATATTGAAAGAGAAGAAATGCCTTCAGCTGAGAGAGATGTAATTCTCTATTTTAAAAATGAATATTGATAGATAAAAGCCCCAATGGATTTAAATTGGTAGAAAAACCTGTGGTTTTACGGTTGCTAATATAATCTGCGTCCTCAGTTTTATTATTTGACTCGGTATATTGAATATTTATAAAAGTTTCAGTAGTAATTGAAATAGATGAATTGATATAAAATTTTAATCCCAATCCTGGCCTGACGCCATAAGCAAGATTTAAATATTCAGTAATCTCTTTATTATCTGTATTTGCGTCAATATATTTTGCCTGGGTGTAATCATAACTGGCGAATACATTTGCACCATAGAACACTTGAAATCTATTGTAGTTTTTATGAAATTCATATCCTAAATAAGGAGCTAGCTTCAATCTATTATTAACAGTTTTATAGCCATCATGATCATTGGAAGAATTGTTGATATTAAACTCTGTACCAAAACGGATTGCTCCATTCTTCATAGTTCTTTTGTAACCAATACCCAATTCATTATTATTGGCAAGGTCGAAGGCATTAAAATATCCGATATTGATTTCATTCTTTTTCTCAGAGAATGCAGTTTCATCCTGGCAATATGCTGGGCTTAACATACTTGATAATACAAATAAAACGATTAGCTTTTTCAT
>PKSZ01000262.1 GCA_002869425.1 Marinilabiliales bacterium | reverse complement strand
CTGAAATTGATATAAACAGCATTAGTGCGGTATTCAGAAACCTTATCACCAACGCCATAAAATATACAAATCCTGGTGGTATAGTAACCATTTCCTGCACACCTGAGACCAAGGGTAAGTTTTATACTTTATCAGTTAAAGATACAGGAATTGGGATGACTGATGAAACAGTTGACTCACTTTTCAGAATAGATAAAAACATTAGCACAAGAGGTACAAACAACGAATCCGGAACTGGGCTTGGCCTTATTCTCTGCAAAGAATTCACCAATAAAAATGGAGGGGAAATATGGGCTGAAAGCGTATTAAATGAAGGAACAACAATGTATTTTACCGTACCCGCAAAACAATAATTTTTATATGGATAATCTAAAAAAGATACGAAAAGTAGCTGAGGATATTGTCAAGCAGAGACAAATTAAGTATTCTGACCTTAAACCCAATGAAATTGAAAAACTTATTCACAATTTTGAAGTTCAGAAAGTAGAGCTTGAGATGCAAAATGATGAACTGAGAAATACAATGCTCCAGCTTGAGATTTCAAAACAAGAGTTTGTAGATTTTTTTCAGTTTGTTCCTGTTGGATATATTATTGTGGATGAAAACAGTCAGATAATTATGTCCAATCAATACATTAACCAGCTTCTGCTCAATGAAAATGCAGACTTGAAATCTTCTTCAAGTTTTACTGATTTTATTGAAATTGAGGATCAGGATAGATACTATTTATGTAAAAGACTGGCTTTCCAGAAAAAGAAGAAACAAGCAACCGATATTCGAATCATTAATTATGATAAAAAAAGCATATGGGTACACATTGAATGTTTCTATGATATTGCAAAAGAAAAATACTTGATTTCGATTAATGATATATCAGAAAATAAAAATCGTGAAGCATATCTAAATAGCCTGATTGAAACAACGAAAACAATTTTAGAAACTTCTGATTTTGAGCAGACCGCTACTTCCATTTTTAATGCATGTAAAGAATCCATGGGTGCAAAAGCCGGTTATGTAGCACTTCTTTCGGAGAATGGTGATGAAAACGAATTGTTATTTCTTGACGATGGGGGTATGCCCTGTTCAGTTGATCCAAATCTGGGAATGCCCATTAGAGGTCTTCGAGCAGAGGCATACAAATCAGGTGAAGTTACATACGATAACAATTTCATGAATTCAGAAAATGCAAAAATTTTACCTGAGGGCCATATGGACATGCCCAATGTTTTATTTGCACCCCTGAATATCAACAATAAAACTGTTGGAATAATGGGCTTTGCATTCAAAAAAGGTGGATTTACCGAAAAAGACAAAACAATAGCCACCATTTATGGAGACTATGCAGCAATAGCTCTGTTAAACAGTAAAAATTATCAAAAACTAAAAGAGCAAAACTCAGAACTGGAAATTTTAAACACAGCCAAAGACAAAATTATGTCTATTATTGGCCACGATATAAAGAATCCAATATCCGCAGCATATTCATTTAGCCAGTTGATTGATAAAGAAAACTCATCAAATCCCAACATACATAAATACAACAAGATTATTCAAGAATCATCAAAACAGGCTATACAACTACTGGAAGAACTACTGAAATGGGCTATAACTAAGGTGAGTGCCAATTCATTTGCACCTAAAATGTTCAATCTTAAAGATTTTATGGACAGTGTTATAGGTTACATTGGAAGTAAAGCTGAAGAAAAAAATATTCATTTGGTTTATTCCATAGAAAATGATATTTCAGTATACGCAGATGAACACATGCTGCATTCAGTATTGCGAAACCTTATTTCCAATGCCATAAAGTACAGTTTTTCCGGTCAAAAGGTTCAAATCAATATTTCAGAAAGGGCAACAGACATCCTCTTTATAGTTAAAGACAAGGGTACTGGTATTAAAAAAGAAAACATTGAAGTTATTCTTGAAGGCAATGAAAACTTCTATACACTTGGCACCAATAATGAAAAAGGAACAGGACTGGGATTAAGGATAGTTAAAGACTTTATTAGCAGGCACAAAGGAGACTTTTACATTCAAAGTAAAGAAGGAAAAGGCTCTGAATTCTGTTTTACCCTTCCAAAACTTTCTGAGCAAAAGCAGGAAGTAAGCAGTTCT
>PKSZ01000187.1 GCA_002869425.1 Marinilabiliales bacterium | reverse complement strand
GCTATGATAGTTTTATATTCCGGAAGAACCATAGCCAGAAATATAGATTGGAAAAATGATTTTACACTGTTTACTGCTGATGTAAAAGTTTCTTCAACCAGTGCTAAAAGCAATACTTCTGCAGGAGGAAAACTGGGTGAAGAAGCTGAAAAATTAAAAAAGATTCAGCAAAAAGAATTCAAAAGCATTGATCAACTAAAAGGTTATCTTGAGGATAGTACATTTCTTCGCAATTCAGATATTAATGAAATAATTGGCAATGGGAATCTAAAAGAAGCCTTAAATCAAAACATTGATAAAAAAGTAGATGAGTTTTATAAACTATCTATTCATTATCTGGAGGAAGCTGTTAAAATTCATCCTACATACGCTGATGCTCTTCTTTTACTTGGAAATGCATATTTTCAATACAACAAAGACATAGACAAATCTTTTGAATATTATAAAAGAATTCTCAAAAGGAATCCTATGTATGAAAAAGTATATACAAACATGTTGATCATTACGGCAAATTACGACAACTTGCAGCATAAAATTGAAATGCTGGAAGAACTCAACTCCATTAATCCTAACCGGTATGATTTGAATTACAGACTTGGCTTATTATACGGTGAAAACAAAATAGACTTAAAGAAGGCTTTGAATTACCTTGAAAAAGCCATTACGATTAAACCTGATAGTTTTGAAGCATACAAAGCACTGGGTGCTGGCTACGGTGAATTGGGTGATTTTGAAAAATCAATACAATATTCAAGCAAAGCATCTCAACTTAAACCGAATGATCAGCAACTAAAAATAAACCTGGGGATTACGTATAAGTTTTACGGTGCAAAAATTTTCAATGAACAACATGATTATAAAAAAGCGCTAGAGTATTTCCTTGAAGGAGTAAAATTACTACCAAATGATCCTCAATTGTTACAAAATATAGGTCTCACCTACCAGCAATTGGGCAATATGCAAAAGGCAAATGAATATTACAGTAAAATAAAAAACCTACAAACCCAGCCTACAACAAGTAATTAATTTTTGCTATTCTATGTCCTCAATTCTATTTAAGTGTTCATAAGTGGACACTTAAATGTTCATTTATTCAACATATGTAATATTTTGGATAATCACCAAACCTGTCTTATTACTCTGAATTTCATACCTTTATAAAATCTGGCACACATAATGTATTATTCATAGCAACCAACACGAATAAAAATTTAAAATTATAAGCTATGAAAACGACAACAACAAACAACAGAACTTTTAAAGTAGCATTTCTTTTTTCTTTAACATTCATATTTGCTACATGTATTACACAATCTTTTGCTCAAACTAAAGCTGAAAACCTGGATCCTAATTACGAACATGGTGGCGGTATGGAAACCGGTTTAAACCATGAGCTTACATCAGCACCCAATGCTCTTTGTGAATGGTGGGTTGTTCCAGATGAAGACGAAGTAGTGGTAACAGTTGACAATGGCGGGGAAATCGGTCATGTTTTACAATTCCAGATTTATGATATTACGGGTAAAATTGTTCACCAGTCAAGTGCAAAACCAAACTCAAAAATTTATCGTGAACATTTTGATGCAACAAGTATGTCTACAGGAATTTATATTGCCAGGATTCATACAAATGGAAAAACTGAAACAAAAAAGTTCTATAGGTAAACATTTCTTAATACTCTCATAATGTCAATGGTTGAAAACCTGCATAGATTTGTGCAGGTTTTTTTTGTTACATGAAATAATTAACATGTTGCTCAGCATGTTGTTAATAAGAATACGTGAAAACAAGTAGAAAAACTGGACTTTTACTGCAAAATGTTGTATCTTTATATTGGTATGATGTCGATTGATTAAATGGGCATGTTCTTTATTTTATTCGTGTAAGCTACATAGATGCCTGTTAGCTACAGAGATGCCGGGGGATGATATACTTAGGACGGGATAGTATATAATGGTTTGGAGAGGCCCCGGATACACAGATGTTACTTGCTACACAGATGCTTACACCATTTGATTAACTAAAAGGGCCAGGTTATGATAAAAGGTGTAAACATAATTCGTAATATCTTATCAATAGTTTTCATACTGATAGGTTTTTCTGTCTATGGACAAACAATACTT
>PKSZ01000315.1 GCA_002869425.1 Marinilabiliales bacterium | reverse complement strand
TCAAAATATTGGAATGAGATTGTTGAGGATCCATACCTGGCTTTTGAAATGTATAATGAGATGTCAAATTTAGGAAAGCTTAATCTTCTTCCGGATAAGTTGCTGGAGCCGAACTCGATTGCTTTGGCATCCTTGAATGATTTACTTTTGTATTACGGAGAGGTGAATGATATTGAATTTGCAAAAAAGAAAACAATTTCATTCAAAGGAAAGTCTGTAGATTTTTATTTTTATAAAGTACAGGATGAGCCGAACGGTAGATGGTTACTGGCTTTTTCAGGACCTTTCCCTACAGATGGAACCGAGCCCGATATTCCCAACCTTATTTACGATATGGTTTTGAATGCTTATTCTGATGAGCTTGTTGATAAGGTATGTGAAAGTTTGTCGGAAACTAATTAACTTTTTCTATTGTGCCGATACCAGTTCTGTTGCAATTGAATACCGGTGGATTGCCTTTGTATTCAACCTTGCCAATTCCTTTTAGTACGGCATTTAGCTTTTCCGAAACATTTATACAACACTTGCCCACACCCTTGCTATTCACTTCAACTTCTTTTGCCAAAAGCTCAAATCCATTAACTTTTCCCGTACCTGTAAGATTAACTTCAAGTTTTTCTGCTTCCCCTTTTAACTCTATTTTCCCAACTCCGGCCTGGTGTGTAGATATTTCATTTGCTTCAACATGAATAAACAATCCTCCCACACCCTTATTGTTTAATTTAATTTTATTTGCTTTCAGACAATTCTCTGAAATAATTTTACCTGCACCAGCTACTGTAACTTCAGTCAGCTGTATTACCGTAATATGAAATTCAGGCTTTCCAGACATAAATTCAAACGGGAATTTTTTCTTATGCGTTATTTGTAACTCATCATTTATAACATTGATTTCAATCTGGTTACTTACATTTTCTTTGGCCACAATGCGCACGCTATTCTGGTTACCTTGATAAAGATGTATATCTCCAACACTTTTTAGGCTTATTTTGTTAAAATCAGACACCTGCCTGAATTCATTTACTTCAAGAACTTCCATGATTTTCAGTTTTTAACTTAATAAAGTTACAAAAGTCTGATATCTTTACAATCGTATTTTAACATAAAAATATGAAAGCGTTTTTGTTATTTATTATTCCTTTTTTGTTGGCTTTTGTTGCTGTTGCTCAGAAAGATATGCACTATTTTAAGGATGGACAGGATAAAATGGAAGAAGGTAAATTTGAAGAGGCAAAAAAAATATTTTCTGAAGGAATAGAAAAGAAGGCCTTCAATCAAAAGACACTCACTTTTGGAAGGGCTTTTGCTAACTACAGGCTTAACAATTTTGAAGAGTCAATTGAGGATTTAAAAATTATTATTGCCGAGGATGCCTATTATTCTGATGCTTACTGGTTGATGGGGCGAATTTATTATGAACAGGGAAAAAAATGGAAAGCTTTGCGACAATACAATAAAGCTATAAAAACGCAGGCCAATTCATATTTGTACAGCAACCTGGGATTACTTAAACTAAAGATGAACAGAGAAAAAGCAGCATTAAAGGATTTTGATTATGCTTTAAGGCTGGATGACGAAAATCCTTATGCCTATAGCAACAGAGCTCTTTTGTATATAAAGCAGGGAAGGTTTGATCTTGCAAGTAAAGATATTGAGACAAGCATGTTGCTTGATTCTTCAAATCCTTTTGTATACAAACATAAAGGCTTGATGATGCTAAAAGTGAATAATACTGAAAGTGCCTGTGAATGTTTTCATAAAGCCATTGAACTTGGTTACAGGAAATACGATGATGAGGTGGATCAGCTATTGAAGGAGCATTGCAAATAGTTGTAATCGCTTGAGAATGTGAACATTGTTTGATGACTAATTATATAAGCGAATTTTGTATTTTTATAAAGATAAATTATCTCCTATGAGGAATATATTTTTTGGACTTGTTTTGCTTTTTACATTGTCTTTAAATTCACAGGCACAGGAAAATAACGTTAATCAGCTGCTGGAGCAAAAGAAATATACTGAGGCTGCAGCTCTTCTTGAAAAAGAATATAAGGATAGAGAACTAGTGTCAGACGATTTGTTTTTTCTCGCTAAGGTTTATGCACAGGCTAATAATTTAGATAGCGC
>PKSZ01000528.1 GCA_002869425.1 Marinilabiliales bacterium | reverse complement strand
CTCAAGCAATATCAATCACTATTCCAGCTCATCAATTATCAACCTGTATCCAAATCCAACTAAAGAAAATTTTACAATTCAAATTCAATCTGACAAACCAGAAGATTATATAATGAATATTATGAATAATATGGGCGAGTTAATCCTGACCAAAAAAGAAAAATATATCCAAAATAAAAAGATTAATATCAAACTGGAAAATCAGCCATCAGGTTTATACTTTGTATCAATTATGAATGATCATGAGACCATTAACAAAAAAATTATTAAGCAATAATTGAATCAATAAAATGCGAGTCTTATAAATTTCGTGCTTATTTTATAAAAAAGAGAGTGTTCGTTTGAATAGAATTTTGAAAAGTAATACTTTTATTTCTTTACACTTAAAAGGAATTTGATTTCTAAACGACACATAATAACAAGCCTGCTGTTAATTGGCTCCTTATTTTTTATTTTTAACAACCTAAATGCACAGGTTACAAAAATAAGGGGAAAAATTATAGATGCAGAGACAAAAGAGCCCATGCCTTTTGTCAATATTATTTTCAAAAATTCAACAACAGGTACCATAACAGATTTTGACGGGAATTATTTTATTGAAACCCGAAATCCTACAGATTCTATTATTGTTTCTTTTCTGGGATACAAAACTTTAACATACCCTGTTAGAAAAAACTCATTTCAAACCATTAATATTGAAATGTATACTGAGGGTATTTTACTTAATGAAGTTACTATACTACCTGGAGAAAACCCGGCATTCAGAATTCTGCGAAACATAAATGCCAACAAGAAAAGAAACGATGTAAATGAACTGGATGCATATCAATGTGAAGTGTACAATAAGCTGGAAATGGATGCCAACAACCTAACAGAAGGGCTCAAAAAGCGAAGAGTTTTTAATCAGTTCGAATTTATTTTTGACTATATGGATACATCGGCCGTTTCCGGTAAAGCATATTTGCCAGTATTTATAGTCGAAACCTTATCTGATTTTTACTATCAAAAAAAGCCAAAAGAAGAAAAAGAGGTTATCAAAGCAAATCAGGTTTCCGGTATTCAAAATGAAAGCATATCACAATTTAGTGGCAAAATGTTCATGGATTATAATATTTATAATAATTACCTGAATGTTATTGATAAAAGCTTCGTTAGTCCTCTGGCAAGCTTTGGCAGGGTATATTACAAGTATTACCTCATTGATAGTATGTACATTAACAATCGTTGGTGCTACCAAATATCTTTCAAGCCAAGATCAACAACAGAACCAACTTTCACAGGAGATTTCTGGGTGCATGATACAACCTTTGCTATGGTAAAAGCGAAAATACGACTTGCCAAGCATGCAAATGTTAACTGGGTGAACGATTTTGTCGCTGAACTTGAATACAAGTATGTTGAAGATTCAATGTGGATGCTCTCCAGAGAAAATCTACTGGTTGACTTTAACGTTACTGATGATATGACCATAGGATTCTTTGGAAAAAAAACTACTTCATACAAAAATTATGTTTTGAATAAACCAATGGATAAAGATTTCTACAAAGGTGCCATTGGAGATGAAGTGATGGAAGTTAAAGAAGATGCACTAGAAAAAGACGAAGATTGGTGGGCAGAAGCCAGGCACGATAGCCTTTCAGTGCGCGAAGAAGGAATATATAACATGATTGATTCCATTAAGGACGTGCCTCTTTTCAGAACCTATGTTGATGTTATCAGTACTCTTGTAACCGGTTACTTTAAATGGGGTTATATTGAAATCGGCCCTTATGTTAAACTATACAGCTTCAACAATATTGAAGGTAACAGGTTGAAATTTGGAGGAAGGACCAGTACGAAATTTAGTGAAAAACTTTTCATTGAAGGCCATATTGCCTACGGAACAAAAGATCAAAAGTTCAAGTATGCCTTGGGAGCCAAGTACCATTTATCCAAAAATCCATTTCAACAAATCGGATTATCTTATAAAGACGATCTGGAACAACTAGGTGAAAGCCCTGATGCTTTACAGGAAGACAACCTTCTGGGATCTATTTTCAGAAGAGAAAACGATTTCAAATTAAATCATGTGACAGAATACAACGCATTTTATGAATATGAGTGGTTTCCTGGCTTCTCCAATACGCT
>PKSZ01000399.1 GCA_002869425.1 Marinilabiliales bacterium | reverse complement strand
TGTCTGAAAATACTGAGGTGAGCCCCATGACATACTGATTACGTCAGCGCCATTATCTGCGGCCCAAACAATA
The DNA here is from genome assembly GCA_002869425.1 of Marinilabiliales bacterium. Lineage (GTDB taxonomy): Bacteria > Bacteroidota > Bacteroidia > Bacteroidales > BM523 > BM523. The sequence goes on along the minus strand of PKSZ01000399.1, from coordinate 12,751 downwards.
CCTTCAAAACCGGCAGTCATCCCCTGACCGTCAGAAGCATCCTGACCAAGTTTTACTGCTATCAAACTAACATCATAACCGATAGATGCTACACCAATACCGTTATTTGTTTCCGCTCCAATAAGACCAGCTGAATGCGTACCGTGTGACCAAATATATGTTCCTTCCGGAGGTGAAGCAACAGAGTCCAGGTCACCAAGGTCGATTTCTTCAACAATCTTATTTGTTAGATCCGGATGATCAGTCCAAATTGCATTGTCAAGAACAGCCACTTTAACATTAGCGTCGCCAGTAGTAATGTCCCATGCAGCTTCTGCATTAATAAGGTTTAAATGCCAGCTTGCATTTGCAGAGCCATAAAGAAATCCACCATCGGCATTGTAATTAAAGTATTCATCATTTACCGTAAGGAAGGGTTTGAAAATTGGAACAGGTTCTGCATAATCTACCACAGCCATATTCTCAAGATCTTTTATCAAATCCTGAATCATTTCCTTATTATCGAAACTTACCATGTAAGTTCTTTCAAGGCCTTTATCACTGGCCGTAAAAAACGGTTGTCTGATTTCTGTTATACCATACTCATCCACCAAAGGAGCAAGTATTTCAACATCATCAAGCTTCATTTTCCCACAATCGCCAAAGGAATATGTGATATTCACACTGTTTTTAAGCTTGAAATAAATTTTTCCATCCTGATGCCATTGATTTACTGTTTGCGCCATTGCAGATAAACTGAACAGAGCTACAACCATCAACATCAGAAAAGTTTTTAGTTTAGGAATAGATCTTCTCATAGTCAATAAATTATTGATTAAACATTTTGGTTTATCTCAAATTTATTAAAACTAATTGAAAAAAATGTTAAAAAGTTGTTAAAGAGTGGACGTGTTTTGCAACAATACACTTCTATTTCCGTATAAGATTACTTTCCTTTTCGCCATCTTGGCTTTCCTTTCATAGGGAAAACTCCTTGATTAACAAGCCTTACATCTTCAATAGAATAAAAAGCAGAAGGATTATATTTGTTAATCATTTCAACAACTAAATCCATATTTTTTCTATTGATTGTCATAAAAAGAATTTTCACATCCCCTTTAGCACCCTCTGCATCTACAACAGTTACGCCAAATCCCTCTTCACGAATAGCTCCAATTAAATTTGCTGCATCTTTTTGAGTTATAATCCTTAAAATAACAACACCAACTGCCAATCTTTCCTCTAGTAGTATGCCAATATAATTACCGGCAGCAAAACCTGCAGCATAAGCGATATAACTAACGATACCAGTACTTCCCTGCATAATTTTACCAATGGCAATTATCCATATTAAAACTTCAAAAAAACCCAGAACAGGTGCAATATGCTTTTTGCCTTTTGATATAAAGATAATTCTTAAGGTTCCAATGCTTACATCACAGATTCTTGCAATGAATATCAACAGCGGAAGTAAAACATATGTAAATATTGTTGAATCGTAAAAATCCATTTTTTTATATTTTTCGCAAATATATATTTAAATTCATGCTTAAGCTTAGCCCTTAGTTAAATATTTTTTTACGTAAATAAATTCCTTTTCAAAATTAGGCGTAAACACACCTTTACCAAGTTGCTGATTTATAGACTGAATTGACCAAAATCTTCCATCAGAAATTTCTTCCTTATTATAAGAAATAATCGAATTGTATACCGAAACAAATGAATAAACCAACTCCTTTTCAATATCTGATTCCCACAGATAAACCATCAATGGTTTAAAATCAAAACTTTCAAGATTTAATTCTTCCTTAGCCTCACGTAACAAGGCATCATCAATCTTTTCATTCAGCTCAACATGACCACCTACTGCAGTATCCCATTTACCGGGCTGAACCTTTTTTGAATCCGGGCGCTTTTGAAGATAAATCTGCTTTTTATTATTTACAATGTGTAAATGAACAACAGGATGTAAATGCTTTGATCCATTGTGTAATCGCTCACGGGGAGCCCTACCAATAATCGTCCCTTTCTCATCTACAATTGGCAAAATCTCCTCTTGTAATATTTTTTTATTTCCCAGGCGTACCCTTAGAAATTCATAAATAAAATACACACCAAAAATAATATAAAAAAGACCTCCGCTAATAAAAGCCCATGCCTCTTTCGACATATAGAAGGATGAATAAAATACAAGAGCTGTATGTACCAAAAAAATGAAAAACAAAAACCTCAGACTACGATTAAATTGCTTTACCTGTTGCTCGTTCAACTGAATTCCCTTCATATACCGTTGGGACATTTTCAGCATTATGTTTGTATGCGAAAAAATTGAAAAACCCAAAAAAGCACAGATTAAAATACCTATTAACCCGGGTTTTAACTTAAAGAAAATATCATTATTTAAAACGACAGAAATAAGCCCCAATGCAACAATCAAAAGCGTGTCAAAAAGAATGAATTTATCAAGTCGTTTCTCCCTAAGATATGTTACCAACAATTGGATATTACCAACGACTACAGCAACGATAATGCCAATCTGGGTACCCCATATTTCATCAGCCAAAATAAAAACAAAAAGAGGAACCAAACCTGGTAACATCTTCTTTAAAACACCCAGCCTTCCCATGCTTACTTAATGATTTTATCAAGAATTGGAGTTGCAGGTGTTCTATGTATTAGAATATTCATCATTTTGAGGCGGATATAATCCTCATGGACAAATCGATAGCCTTTATTTTTCCCATTAAAACCACCGCTACCAGAATCTTTTATCATAAACCAGGTACCATTATCACTTTCATAAATGCCAACAAGATGAATACAATGATCATCGGTGGTTGTTCCGTTTGAGAGCCTGAATTGTCTTGAATAATCATTTATTGCTTCTGAAGGAATATCAAAATCAGGTACAATACCCACTTCATCGAAGCTACTGTACCCTGCTTCGGATACGTCACCACAAATACAAATTGAATACCCGTCTTTGATTGTTTTTTGTATCAGTTCGTAATAATCATTTACAGACAAATTATAATAATTGCGCGAATGCCACCAATTGTCAGGTTCAACAAGCTCGTGCATCTCCATAAAAGGAACGGACATTGTTGACATAAAACTAAAATAGTCATTCATTCGCAGATTCAGATAATCCTTTAAAAATGTCTTGGGTGTATAATTCTTTCCTTTATATGTAAACTTCTTCGGAGGTGTCCCCATGTAATCATCCAAGATACTCTGAACCCCTTCAATAACCTTTCTTTCATTCCATGCAGAAGATTCTTCTATACCCTTGAGGTAATTCTTTAATTCTACAATTAATTTCGAATGATCGTAAAATTTGCCTTCACCCCGCTTTCCCTCATAAACACTTTTGGGAACGATTCCATATTCTTTCCATATTTTAGGTATTGCATTGGCTTCAGATCCCTGTTCGAAGTATGTTTCACCCCTTGTTTTTACAAAATCTTTTGCCCTCTCAATGTACTCCCAATACACTGTATACATTTCACTAATCTTAACAGCAACATGATTTAATCTCATAGCCTCGCTTTCCATGAATGATGTGGCAGCAAAGCACCAGCATGTACCTGTATTACCTTGAGAAACGGATGGATTATATTTCACCCTGGAATATAAATTGGTATCAGTAGGAAACTCTTTTCCTGCAAAATCATAACTAAAATACCGAAATGTATTTTCTCTCTTCTTCTGACCATCTACTGCCCTGATATCCTTTAAGATGGAGTTTTCATAAAAGCCCTCTTTATATTCAACAAAGCGAGATTTATCCTGCGAATAAGCATAGATATTTGTGAATAAACCAGCAAACACAATTATTATAAACTTATTCATCACTACCCTCCTCTTCTTCATCTTCTGTTTCATATTGTTTCAACCACCTTTTTACTTTGTTTTTGGAAGCCACATAATAAATAAATGAAGGTTCTCCTTTCTCAACTTCCATTTTCCGGTCATCGGCCTTCATTTCTTTGATTAAGGTTTCATAACCTTCAAGATTTGAAGCAGTATTGAACAGTCCCTGCATATATTCAAAATAGAACCAGGTTCCTCCCACATCAAAATACATTTTCAACCTATCTCCTGAACGCTTCCTTTCGATCTCAATATGGCCATCAACCAACCTGTTTATCTGATCTTTTCCAATACTTCCAATTCCGATTGGTCCTTCAGAAATAAAGGCATTTTTATCTGAATCCCATACAAGATGTAACTGATTGATAAATATAGTGTATTGCAGCTCTTTCGGAATTTTCTTAAATGAGCCCAACGCCAATTCAGCCATCAGTTTATCTGCCATTTCCATTCCGACCAACTCAACAAGACCTTTCCTGTATGTTTTGCGGGTTAAATCCACACCATCCAAAGCAGAAGATTCCTCCAGTGTCTTTGACACCATATCCAGACACTTATCATTGAAAAAGAAATTCAATCCCAGCATAATATCAAAATCGTAAGAATTGTCGAACAAATCATTCATAATATTTCCTACACTTCGGGTTTGAATCTGTCCTAAACTCTTAACAATATTAATATTGCCCTCTGCATATATATTACATATACTTTTGTGAATAGAAATATAATTGCCTGGCAGGTTTGGTTCAACCAACTTTTCCTTGTTCGATATTTTATATTTACCCTCCCGTTTGCTGTAATGCAGATAACCACTTACTTCAAGTATAGGCGGATCGCTGAAGAAATTTTTGGTTGTGTAAAATTCGCTATAAACGTGAGCTGAATCCTGGAATAAATACATACCTGCATGCACACGACCATTATTGATATCTACTGTAGAATCGGAATAAAATGGAATATAGATATCTTTTGGATCAATTTCAGCTTCAAATCCTACCCATTGCTTTTTGAGGGTGTCACATTCATGGACAAGCCTGGTATACCCTTTGAAAGTTAAGTTTGGAACACTTGCCGTCAGTCGAACCTGTCCTGTATAATCAAAATAGGGACTCAACCTAAAACCATCTGACAAACCAATTTTACCTGTTGCATATGTCTGAATGGTACTATCTAGCGAAACATTGTCGAAATGAATGGTTTGTTTTTGCTTATTTTCATCAATATAATCGTAATCGCCAGATGAAATATAATCTTTTCGCCCATAAATATTACTTGTGGCACCATAAATCGTGTGATAACGATCAGTATTATTGGCTACGATTCGTGTATTTTCAAGCGTTTGCATTTTAGCTTTACGCTCAATAATCACAATACCTTCTTCATCAAGATGTATTGTAGCATCACCAACTCTGATCCATTTAACCTCCTTAGCCGTAATTAAGCTTTTTCTCAAGCTGTATTTTGCGGATGGAGCTTTAAACCGCAAGGAATCCTGCTGCGGATGAATAGATATAAAATCTGATCCCGACAACTGTATATCCTCCAGTTCCGTAGGACTCAAATCAGCTGTATTGGCTGCATCCTGCTGCTTCAAAGCACTCTCACTTGCACTCATCTCTATCTCTTCTTTATCCATGTACCAATTAAACTGATCCATAAAACAGATATACTGATTCCTTGGGAACTCAACAAACGATGCCTCACCATTTGACTTAAACACACCTTTTCGCTCAATAAAGTCAATATGCGCATTTACATTTTCAGTTTTAAAAGCAAAATCATCCATATCCATGCCCCGTAAATTGAATCGGGATGTATCGGCATCGAATGTGTTCTCTCCGTATACGAATAAGTCAGAAGTTAGCTCTGCTCCAGTAAATTCCATCTTGCCCCAACCTGATAATCCTTCAGGCTGAACCTTCATGGTTCCATGCAAAATAGATTGCTCTTCATACATTGAAATTGGAGCTGTTTTTTCATAAATAAAATATTCATCCTTATATGGTAGCCATCTTGCAAAAACATCTTCAGCATGAGCCTCCGGGAATGGCACAGGTGAACTCCATTTCTCTACCAAAGCTTTCTGCGCATGAGTATTCATTGAATCCGGGAAGAAAACAAAATTATCAGAGAAAGTGGTTGATGCGATATACTCAAAATTACCATCACCTTTTAATCCCTGATTGCTCAACATGATGGTGCTATTAAAAGTACCTTTACCACCATATAAAGGAATACCCTCAGGTGGTGTTGACCGAACAAAGCCCAGTGAATAATCAGGCATCAATCTTAAACTTTCCTCGAAAGGTGGAAATATTCCTCCGGAAACAAAATATCCTTTCAGGTCAATACCCTCTTTTGTAAAGTTATCCAAACTATCAATAGTATATGGATAAACCTGGAAATAGAATTTATCCCGCTTATAAATCCCCCTATACTTACAACGCTTATCGTAATATACATAAGAGTCTGTTCTACTATTAAATATAGGGTATTCAGAATTGGGTTTAATTCCCGACTTATTGTTTGGATGGTCAATTAAAAGATCTCCATTTACTTCTTCAATTACAGTCTTAACCTCTCTCAATTCAGGTCTTCCAAACTCATCACGTCTTCCCGTACGAACCTTTAACTGCAGTGCTTCAACATTGTTCAGGTTCACCTTAAATTTATCATATTCAAATGAAAAGTCCTTACCAAAGAATGTAAACAAACCAGCCTCAACTCTACCATCAAATTCGAAATCACGATTTTTTTTCAAAACAATTTTCTCAGCTGTAGGATATATTGTCACATTTTGTGAGTCACTCAGATGGATCTCATCAACACCATTAATTCTCAAGTCGTAATTCAACAAATTCAAAGAAGCATTCATACCATCTTTCGGTTCTGATTCGAAAGAGATAACATCATAATCTCTTGTACCGGAATAGGAAGAAATATAATTATGCAGACGATCTTTCACCACAATCTCGTCTGTATCAAAATCATAAGTTATAAAACCCATATAAGACAATCGCATAAGCATATGTCGCAGCGAGGTCATAGATGAATTAACAACCTGAGCCAAATCTTTGGCATTAAATTCTTCAACACCATAATTTCGCACAAAATTCTTGATAATAAACAAAGGATTGATTTCGTCTATTCCTTGCAACATTACGTACCTATCCATTGTAAAGTAGTCTGTCGACTCAAAAACTGCAAGCTTGTTAGTTCCTCCCTTCATTACACTAAATGTGATCCTTGGTTCTGTTACCTTCCAGCGCACCTCCTGAACATCCATATCGGTTTCATGATATGAATTAAAATATGGGCATCTTGACATCCCTTTGCCATCACGAAACAAAACGACTGTACTATCTTCAATTAAATACTTAAAATTGAGTCCGGGATGATAAATACTATCCTTATCCAAATAAAATGTAACTTTCGTATCCAAACCGGAAACAATATTTTGCCTAAATACCAAATTTCGTGTTTGGGCAAGCAAAAACAGAGTGTCATTTCTATAAAAAGACAGTTTTGCGTACGAGGTGGTATCACCCACTCCCAAAAATCTGGATCCACGCATTCTAAAACCACCGTCAAAATCAATACTAGGATAGATATTTTTTATTTCATAACGCTTGGTGTAAGAATCAAAGCGAGGATAACTTGCCTGGCTTTCCTTTACAATATGGGTTGCCTTATCAGTCAACTCTCCAAGTATGGGTTTGTTAAAATAGTAATCATTGATAAACAATGCAGAGTCGGCAGTATAATATGATTTATCCAGGTTTATGGAATAAGTTCGAATATTGGCATAAACCTTATCTGGCTCGTAGCCTGCACGTTCCCATGTAACTTTACCATTAACACCATTCCACTTACCTTCAAGAAGCTGAGCATAACCTTTTGTTTTGAAAATCTTTATCGAATCTCGCTTGGCATAACAAATAATATCAATATCATTTTTAAACTGAATATAAACCTCCTTATTCTTATATATAATCTCATAATCATCAGTACTGGATACCCAATTCACAGTTGGTGTTTTATAAAATGAATTTTCACTGATCAATGATAGCATTTGTAAATTGAATGCATCAATCTTACGCATATGCATCTTTCTTTCTTTTAACATTTTCACCAAGATACTCTGCCAGGTATCATACAGTTCAATTCCTTTGGGATGAGAAATCAATACCGTTAATAATTCTACAAAGTTTGAGAAATGAGGAACTGCAACAGCCCTTTTATCTAGCATTTGATTAGATATTCCTACAATTTTTTTCTTTTGATCCTCTGTAAACTGACCTTCCTCCCACATAAGAGAAAACTTCTCCATTAGATCTTTGACTTGCGATTTTTTTCCGGAACTGCTGAAAATAGAATTCAATTTTCTGGGATACTTATCCGTTTCCTTCGAAAACTCTACTTTTTGCCCGAAAACAGTTATTGAATATATTGAGATAAATAATAGGATAAAAAATCGGTTCATTTCACTTTCTTTTTCTTGAATAAAGCAACACACCATCCTTCATGTGTTGTATGTGAGCTATAGTATAAATTATTCAGTGCTGATTCCTTTGTTATTATTTCCAGATCTGTTTCATAAAAACCACTAAATAAAACCTGTCCATTATCTTTTAAAGCGATGCTGATTTGATCCATGTGCTGAATAAGAACATTTCGCGTTATATTGGCAAGAATAATATCATACACGCCAACCGCTAATGAATTAAAGTCTCCCATTCGTGCTTCCACATTGAGTATCTTATTTAATTCCAGATTTTCAATTGCATTATCCACTGCCCACTGATCGTTATCTATTGCTGTAATTTTAACTGCTCCCAGCTGTGATGCCAATATGGCGAGCACCCCTGTTCCACATCCCATATCCAAAACCTGCATGTTTTGGAAATCCAGGGTTTGCATTTGTTTGATCATCAAATAAGTTGTTGCATGGTGTCCTGTGCCAAATGACATTTTGGGATCTATAAGAATTTCATGCTTGACATGGGTATTTGATTCATGAAAAGAGGCCCTTACATAGCAAAAATCATCAATCTGAACCGGCTGAAATGAAGATTCCCAAACAGCATTCCAATTTTGCTCTTCTATTTCTCTTTCCTTAATGCTTACGTTGAAACCTACACTTTCAATAATGTTAAGTACAGCATTCTTATCATAGGAAGACTTAGACACATAGGCCATAAGCTTATCATCGACTTCCTCAAAAAAGTCAAAACCCTGATCGGACATTAAGGCAACCAAAATCTCGGAATTTTCCTCAGAATAAGGATTTATAGAACACTCTATTTCAATATAAATCATTTGTCAGGCCTTTACAATTTCAATAAAATCATTTGCTTTCAGCGAAGCTCCACCAATCAATCCACCATCAACATCATCCTGACCAAACAGTTCTTTTGCATTATTTGGCTTACAACTACCTCCGTATAAAAGCGGAATACTTTCTGCAATGTTATTGCCAAATTTTTCTGCAATAGTTTTTCTGATAAACGCATGCATTTCCTGTGCCTGACCGGGGCTGGCTGTTATGCCTGTACCAATCGCCCATACTGGCTCATATGCAATAATCATTTTTTTTAATTCTGATTCATTCAGCTTAAAAACTACATTTTCCAATTGTGTTTTGACAACTTTGAAATGGTTTTTATTGTTTCGCTGTTCCAATACTTCTCCACAACAAAAAATCGGGTTCAGTTCTGATTCAAAAACTCTTTGAACCTTTTCAAAAAGAATTTCATCAGACTCATTGTAATAACTGCGCCTCTCACTATGCCCAATTATTACCCATTTCACACCTAGATTTTTTAACATATCTGCAGAAATCTCTCCCGTATAAGCGCCTGATTTTTCATATGAACAGTTCTGAGCACCCAGTTCAACATTATCCTGATCTATTTGATTTGCAATTTCATATAAATGCGTATAAGGAGGACAAATTATTATTTTTGCATCCTTATCTTTTGACTTAAAATACTGATTTATTTCCTTTGCCAAAACAACTCCTTCTGAAGGTAGAGTGTTCATTTTCCAATTTCCGGCAACAATTCTGGTTCTCATAAAAAGTAGTTTTATAATGCATTAAATTTACTAAAATGCTATTGCCATAAAAAGCATATTCAATATAATTAATGAAAAGTTATTTACAGTTTAAAGTTTTATTCCAATGATAACGATATCATCAATTTGTTCACGGCTTCCCTTCCAGCTATTATGTTCATTTTCCAGTAACTCTTTTTGCTTTATCATTGTATTACTGGAAGTCTCATGAATCAATTTTTTAAATCTTTTAGTTAAATATTTTTTTCCTTTCTCCCCTCCAAATTGATCAGGATAGCCATCAGAAAACATGTAAATTTTATCGCCAGAAGCATACTGAAATGCAAATGTATTAAAGCTTTTATCAACTTGAGTACTGTAGATTCCAATGGGCATTTTATCTGGTTTTATTTCAAAAAGTGAAGTTGTTTCAGATTGCAATTCATGATTAATGAATTTATACTTTTCGGAATATTTTTCATTTGAAACGATAAATAATGGATTATTGGCTCCTGAATACTCTATACTTCCACTCTTTTTATCAATAATGCAAAGTGCAATATCCATTCCATCCTGTGTTTCTGAATTCCTCCCCTTATAATGCAATGAACGCACAATATTTCTTCTCAAAACATTCAATATCTCTCCAGAAGAACCAACTTCATGCTTATAATGTGTAACGGCTTCATCTAAAAATGTTAATCCAAGGATACTCATAAATGCGCCTGGTACTCCGTGACCTGTACAGTCGGCAGCAGCAATATAAACTTTTTCACCCCTGTTTGCAGCCCAATAAAAATCACCACTAACAATTTCGCGCGGTTTGTAATATATAAAATATTCTTCAAGAAGCTTATCAAGATATTCGATACCCGGAAGCATTGCATCCTGAATTTTTTGTGCATAGTTCAAACTATCTGTTATATCCGTATTTTTCTGTTTAAGCTGTTCTTCTGTCATTTTGGTCTTGCTGATATCTGAGTCAATAGCAACCAATCGTTCGAGTTCACCTTCCGAATTAAAAATTGGAGTTAATGTTGTCTGCAGCCATATCTTATCACCATTTTTAGTTATACTTTCAGAAATATAGATTGCTGAAGATTTATTTTGAATACATTTTTCAATTTCTTTAGAAATCTCTTCATTGGAACTGGTATCCTGAAGGGTTGTCCCCTTTTTATCAAGATATTCATCCAATGTATAACCTGTCATCCTGAATAAGGCATCATTGGCCCATTGAATATTTCCTTTTGAATCGGTTATTGTAACAACATTGTCTGTTTGACTTGCAACCAGGGATAGCTTTTCCAACTCCTTGTTTTTATATTCTAACTCATTAGCCTGTACTTCCACTTGTGAATTTTTCAATTCTAGTAAACGGTTTGCTTTCCTTTTTTGAATTACCTGTCTGATCAGAATTAAGGAAAATAAAATAACCAGCACAATACAAACGATTAAAACCAGATTGTAAATTTTCTGCTTTTCAAACTGAGATTGTTGTAACTCCTGTTCTTTATTGAGGAGTTCTATTTTTTGTTCTTTTGATTCTGTTTCATACCTGACCTGCAATTCGTTTAGCTGCTGCTGACTCTGATATGTAAAAAGCGAATCCTTGAGCTCAATATACTTTTTGTAATAAAAAAGGGAAAGATTGAATTTTCTGGTTTTCTCATACAGTTCACTAAAACCTTTATAACTATTAAGCCTTGTATTTTTTAAATCTATTTCTGATGCAACATTTAATCCCTTTTCAAAATAAGATTCAGCTTCAATGAAGTTTCCTTTCTTTAAATAAACAGCTCCGATATTATTTAGAGCGATTGCCTCTCCCTGTTTCGTTTGTAAATCCTTGTTTTTCTTTAGTGCCTGTTCAAGATACTCCAGTGATTTGTTATAATCTCCAAGTGTATCATAAACTACTCCAATATTCAACAGTGTATTTGCGAAGCCTTTTTGATCTCCCAATTCTTTTTTAAGAAGCAATGAGCGATTAAAATACTCAAGCACATTATCATAATCCCCCATAGTAAAATAAATTGCTCCAATGTTATTTAATGTTTTGGAAATCCCCTCTTTATCACCTAATTTCTCCTTTATTTTTAATGACTTATTAAAGTAATTTAAAGCTTCCTGCTCTTTCTTCCATGCCAAAAACACAGATGCAAAACCATGATATAGCTTTGCAATCCTTTTTTCATCCCCCAGTTGATTTGCCAGCTCCAAAGACCTGTTATATGTATCAATTGCTTTTGAATACTCGCCTTTGCTATAATAACAAACGCCAATCCCTCTTAATACATCGCACATATTGGTAAGCAAACCAGCTCTTCTTGCTAAAACCAAAGCTCTTTGATAATTACTCAGTGATAAGGAAAAATTTCCCAGATAATAATATGCCTTTCCAATAATATAAAAAGACTCTGACTGCTGTTCTATATCTTCCTGTCTTTTTGCTACAGCCAGTGCCATTTCTGCATGTTTGATTGCATCATCCTGCGACATCAGAATGTAGGACGAAGCAATCTGATTCAATACTTTATCCTGATTTTCATTATTTGTTGTATTCAGCACCTTAAACAAGCTGTCAATTTCTGACTGATTAGCATAAGAGCTCCCACAGCACATCATGAATAGCATGCATAACATCAAACCCCAAAATGGTATTTTTATGACTTGTCCTGCCATACCAATTTTATAATTTTCTTTGTGTTTTTGCAAACCTTAAACCTATCATCCAATCGCATACCTGGTAGCCAAATAATATCATTTCCCGAGCATAAAACAAGAGCGTCCTCTTTTTCAAAGAGACTCAGTTTTTGATCCTTATAAAAATCACTCAGTTTCC
>PKSZ01000406.1 GCA_002869425.1 Marinilabiliales bacterium | reverse complement strand
TAATACTTAATAATTATAAAAATTATCATTCAACTTTGGTTCTTGAAAAATGCTAAAACATCGTTGGGTAAGTTTGTTTTTCATTCTAATCCTACTTATATATGGTTTATTAGTATATAAGTTTTCATTCGATATTTTCGGACTTCTTGCAATCCTTCTTATTTATTCCGGCATATTGGCATGGGGTAGTTTTTATATTGGTTCACAGTATTATATGCCTGTGGTTTCAAAAGGGAAAACGGATCAGAAACTTTTGTCTATTACTTTTGATGATGGGCCACATGAAAAGAATACAAGTGAAATTTTAAGAATACTGAAAAAGTATGATGCCACAGCCTGTTTTTTTATCATTGGGAAAAATATTCAAGGACGAGAAGAAATTATTAAGCAATTGGATCATGCGAATCATTTATTAGGAAATCATTCCTGGGAACACTCAGTATATACGGATTTTCTCTCAAAGAAAAAGTTAAAGGAAGAGGTAGAGAAAACGAATCAGGAAATAGAAAAGATTACAGGGAAAAAACTGGCTTTTTTCAGACCACCTTTTGGAATTACAAATCCAAATATTGCACATACCATCAAAGCTCTTCATATGTACGCAATTGGATGGAATATTCGTTCTCTTGATACGCGCTCCGATTTAACTAAAGAAAAAGTAATCGATAGAATTAAGAAAAGGATAAAACCTGGAAGTATTATTTTGTTACACGATTCAACAAATGAGATCGGCACCATTCTTGAAGAGCTGTTGATAATTCTGCAACAAATGAATTATAAAGTTGTACCTTTAGATCAATTAACAGGTGTTAAGGCCTATAAATAAAAGGAAAGCCATGATAAAGAATATTATTTTTCTATGCTTATTTATCTTAATCAATGTTTCCGTATTTGCGCAGGAATATAAGCCACTTCAGGATAAAGAATCTTTTATATCTGAGCTTAAGAAAGCTTCAGCAGAAACACAGACAATACAAAGTGATTTTATACAAGAGAAGTATCTGAGTGTTATGTCTGAGAAAATTGAATCTAAAGGAACATTTAGTTTTAAAAAGGAGAATAAGCTTCGCTGGGAATATTCGGAACCCCTATTTTATATGATTGTTATCAACGGTTCTACAATGTATATGAAAGATGAGGAGAAGGTTAGCAATTACGATATGGAGTCGAACAAAATGTTTAAGGAAATCAACAAAATGATGGTTGGTATGGTGCAGGGTGATATACTTTCAACTACTGATTTTACTTATAAATATTTTGAAAACGATAAGGAATATTATATTGTATTAAATCCTGCCAGAAAAGAAATGAAGGAATTCATGAGAAATATTGAAATATATCTTGATAAGAGTAATTTCACTGTAAATAAAATTGTTATGAAGGAGTCTGGAGAGGATTACACAGAAATTACTTTCCTTAATAAAAAAGTTAACGAAAACATTCCCGATAGCCGGTTCCAGGTAAAGTAATGATTCGGAAGTATTATATTATTCTCTTAATTTTTTGTGTGCTTGCATTACAATCATGTGCTCCAATACGGAGGATTAATGTTGGTTTTGATAAAGAGATGGCCAACAAGAACTTTACAATTTCAGTTTTTCCTCAAAATGATAGTTCTTACTTGTTCAAAACAAAAATCTGGTTATTGGGTAAGTATTTTAGTGGCTTGATGGCTGTTAAAAAGGTAGATTCAGATTCATATCGTATGGTTTTCATGAATGAAATGGGTATAAAATTCTTTGATTTGGAATTTTTTGAGAATAAAACAGAAGAACCATTTGTTGTTCATTATTGTATGGAAATATTCAACAGGGATATCATCATAAGAACCATAAAAAAGGATATGCACGCCTTATTTTTTTTGGTGGGTCCAAAGGTGGCAAAGCATTATAGTACAAAGAAAAATGAAGGTATCTTCAGGTTGAAGCTGCATGGCGATCAATACTATTATTATTTGAATAGTAATCAGCAAATTGTTAAGATTGAAAGGATGGGTTTCCCTTATAAAAAGGCTGAAATATTTGTTGAAGAATATGATCATTTAGCACCTGAATCTATTACAATAGATCATAGACGGATAAACTTTAGAATGGAACTAAGGCTTTTAAAGATTAATTAATTTGTATTTT
>PKSZ01000526.1 GCA_002869425.1 Marinilabiliales bacterium | reverse complement strand
GGTCAATGATGGTTTGTTAAAACGTGTAGGGAAAGGAAAATACGTCCTGGGTGTATCACGAGAGTATAATCCGGGTCATGGTGAAGATGTTAGAGCAATAAACCAAAAGCTAAAGGAAGCGTATCCTTTTTTGGATGTATGTATATGGCATACATCGCAATTAAATGAATTCCTTCAGCATCAACTGGTTCGACATCTTATGTTGATTGAAGTAGAGCAGGAGGCTGTCGAAACCGTTTTTGAATTTATCAAGGATGAGGGTTTTGTTACATTGTCAAATCCCTCTGCTGAAGTGTTGGAAAAGTACACAGCAAATGAAGGTGACACCTATATTGTAATGCCACTTGTGTCTGAAGCTCCGATTGTAAAAAAGAATGAATTTCAAACTGCTTCAATAGAAAAAATCCTTGTAGATGTATTTTGCGATAAGGATATCTTTAACTCCATTCAGGGTTCTGAGATGACTGTGCTTTGGTATAATGTATTTGAAAAATACACGATCAATCGTGACAGGCTTTTAAGGTATGCCGGGAGACGAGGGAGAAAATCTAAAATTGAAAAGTTTATGGATAAAATTGAAATTGATTAATTATGATTAACATATAGATAATCAGTGAACAACGAAATAGATGCCAGGTCGATTCCTCACGAAAAATGTTTTTTTTGCGAGGGAATACAGTTTGTTAATAACTGCACCTATATTTTAATTTTTAACATACAATATATAATCAGTAATATACAAAGAAAGTATTATGACCATCCCTAAATATGGTTGACCGTTTTTATTAATTATTAGCCAAACAGTTCCTTAAGCGTCTTCATCGCAATAAACATCTTACCACTATCCGGTAACTCGATAAAACCGTATTTTCGGTAGAAGTTCTTTGCTGATATATCTATGGGGTCGACAACAACACCAAAGGATCCTAACTCCTTCGATATTTCATAACTGCGCTTTAAGGCATCAATCAACAGAATCTTACCAATTCCCTGTCCCTGCGATCTCTTGTCAATAGCCAGACGTCCAAGTAATGTTGTGGGAATGGAGGTGTAGGATTTTGGAAGCTTCCTTCGTACTTCCTGAGAAAATGATTGTAACGGAATGCTGTTGTTTGAAAGTGTATAATACCCTTTTATAAGGGTTGTGTCTCTGTCAGGTAAAACAAAACAAGCCGAAAGCTTGCGCTTAACATCCTGTCCGGCTTGATTATGCAGGTATATGTTTAGTGTCGCATTTCCGCAATCAAAGTCTTTTCTGTTGTGGTCCTTTCTTAAAAGCTCAATCATCCCGTTATTCTGATTCTGAGATAAATGATTTATAATCCTCTGCAGCAGCCTTTAGTGTTTCCGATGGTGGCGCTGGATTAGTAATAGCTTCGAAGAATATCTCACTATCTTTTTCTGATGCGATAACCTGCTCTTTCTCATCAATTATCTCCTTTGCTTTTTCCTGTGCGGTGCGAAGGATAAAGTCTGTAAGATTCCGGTACCCTCCAAGATATGCCGCTCTCTCCATATACAGCTTCAGCTCTTTTGGAAGCCTTGTATCAAAGCGTGCCTGTTCTGAGATCGCTGATTTCATGATTTTTGTCTTTTTTGCAAATGTACGGAAAATTTCCGTACGATCCAATATTCCAAAATGCACACACAAAATATTTTTTAAATTGAATATAGGGTTTCATCAACAATCGTCAGTAAATAGGGTTTATTGCCGGTTGTCGGAATCCTATTGTTAATTCACCTATGGAGTGAAAGTGTAGTCGGTGACTTATGTCGATTCTATACGGGGCATGGTTGTATTATATTGTTGTACAGTTTGTTAATGATTGTGGTTTTTCACTTTTCAGAGAAAAAATGTCCAGTTTTTTATATAATAAACTGGACAAATCGTGATTTCTGCAGCATTCGTGCTTTTAGAACATCAACAGTAGTTATTTATGATGAAGTTTACTATATTTGTCCATAAGCAAATTGTTCCCGAACAAAATTCTAAAATCACAATTCACTCGACCTATACTCGACCCAGGCAATTTTAGTATCATATAAAGTATTGATAATAAATTGATTAGGTGGTTGTGTTCGCTTGCTTGACAGGCAAGAGGTCACTGGTTCGATTCCAGTACGCCCCACACTCTCTTGATAAT
>PKSZ01000302.1 GCA_002869425.1 Marinilabiliales bacterium | reverse complement strand
GCCTTATTAATAATCTCAGCAGAGTTCCAAAGATAAACACGCTTCTCGTCAAATTGCGCTCCAGCTAAAGACAGCAAATCGATATTCCCTTTGGTAGATGAAATGATCAACAAAGTTTCATCAGAATTTAGAGGATTAGTCAACTGGCTTATAGCATCAGAAATGGACAATAAATGAAGCTTCTCATATCGTGTAAACGAACCTTGATACGACTGATCATTAAACAAACTGTTTAACTTTTCGGTATCAACCAAAGATAAATGAACATCCGTTTGTGACAATTGCTTGTCTGAAGATTTTCTTATCCCTGAATTTCCTTCACATAGCATTGCAAAATTATCCTCACTACCAAAACCCAATGATGAGATCATTTGATCTGCAACAACATATGATTTTTTTCTTATCATAACTATTTAATAAACCCCCATTTCTTTTTCCACTTTTCAAAAAAAGCAGGTAATGTTAAAATTAGCTCACCTGTTGTATCAATAAAGGCCTGTGTAGTAGTTGCACTCAGCGTCACCACTTTGTCAGGCAGTTTAACAATTTCGTATTCAAACTGTATTATGGCTGCAGGACTATCGATATATCTTGTACGAATAATTGCTTTATCTTCGTATTTTAAGGGTTTCTTATAATTAAGATTCACTCCCACAATCGGTGTTAAAAGACCTGCCCGGTACACGTCCATGTATCCAATTCCATACTTCTTCCCAAATGATTCCCTGCCATCCTCCAGATACTTCACATAATTGCCATGCCAGACAATCTGCATACTGTCAACTTCACTAAATCTAACATTCAGTTCACATTCATCAATCAAATCAATCTCCTGTACTATTTTTTTTCTTCTAGTCATCAACTTTCTCAAAAATCTTCATTTCGCATTCTGCAAGCTTTTCACCATCACACCACACTTTCCCTGTGATTACAGAAACTTCGGCAATCCTGTGTTCAATAGTAATTTCTGTATTTATCTTCTGTCCCAACTTTGGCAATCCATCAATTTGTAATTTTCTAACTGCTCCAATATAACCAACGGGAGCATCTTTTCCTTTACTTAAACTGACATAACCGGCACATGCAGCAGCTGTCTGTGCAATATTTTCAATCAATCCCGGCTCCAGGAAAACACCATGTTCCACAAAAACATTGTCTTCGCGTATCTGCATGGATGTTTCTGTTCTATTTTCAGCAACATGAACAAGTTCATCAATCATCACAAAAGGTGGTCTTTGTGGTATTATGCTTGTTATCTCGCTTTTAGGAATAATTACCTTATTAAGTGCCATAAGGGACCCTTTCTTTTCTTTTGTCTCATTAATTCGATAACATCGGGAAGTTCTTCATCCGGAAAAACCCATTTTTGACCTGTAGCCAAGGCCTTCTCCTTTAAACCATCAGTTACTACATTTTTTGAAATATAATATTTTGGCTCCAGTAAATTATCTTCAGCAGAAATAACACCCTCTTGTATTGCAATTTCCTGCAATTTTGTTCCAGGATAAATTCTCATCCCTATAAATGGGAAAAATACTGAATTTTTTATCTTTTTTGAATTCTCGAATGTTTACTGAACAGTTTCATTGGTCTCCCCATATCCTCCAAGAATAAGAAAATGCGCAAAATAGACACCTGCTACATTGCAATTCTCAGATACATCCAATACATCCTTAACCGTAAAATGCTTGTTATAGCTTTTAAGTACCGCATTTGACATTGATTCTGTTCCAAACTCAATATGCTTTAAACCAGCCTTTTTAAAAAGAGAAAGCGTTTCCACATCCAGGTCCTTTGGAGAGAAATATGCACCCCACTTCATATGTATTCCGGTTTCGATAATTTTTTCCGCCAATTCCCTATTATAACTTTTTCCAAGATTAAATACGGAATCAGTAAAAAAAACATAGTTCACCTTTTTATCGCGATACAAATGAACCAATGTCTGAACAATTTTATCTGGATTCAGGTTTCGTACTTTTGTACCTTCAATAACAGGATAACTACAATAAATACAACTATGCGGGCATCCTCTTTTGGTTTGTATATTGAGCATTCCACTTTTGTCCCAATAATAATCTATCAATTGATCATCAAAATTCAATCTAAGATCGGAATATTGATTGCGATCTCTGTTTACGACAACCTTCTCTTTATCAGCAAAAACAAGCCCGGGTATGGTATTGGGATTTCCGCCTGTCTCCAGTGATTTTATAAGAGACACAAGACTTGCTTCACCTTCGCCATAAACGCCATAATCCGGTTGTAGTTCCTTGTATAGAACCTCTGCAAAAAGAGAAAAGCCAGCTCCACCGGCAATAATTATCGAATCAGACAGTAACCTTATCTGGTTTACAAGATTCCTGTAATCCTCAATGAAGCTTTCTTTATTCATTGAATTTGCATCATCGATATTTCGAAAAGAAATACCGGTATATTGAGGTTGAAATTTATTAATTAAAGCCTCAAGATCAGAGGAATTACCCTTGTTAACATCAAACAAGCGAAGTTCCGATTCCGGCATTTTTTCCTTTAGGTATGTGGAAATATAAGCAAGCCCTATCGGATATACCGGATAAGGTACACAATGATTATTAGCGGAAATTAGAAGTATTCTGGCCACCCGATATTATTTTCAGAAACCATGCATCCAAAGAATAAACAAGAAGGCACAATGTTTCTATGATTATAAAACAAACAGGAAATCCAGATTTTATGCGATAAATCAACAAGCAGAACTACTGTCCTTTATTTACCCTGTTAATTACATAGTCGTAAAAATTCTGGAAAGTCTTTATATCAGCAAACTCTTCACCTTTTACTTTGAAGCCAAAATTCTTCTCAATAATAACAACCAAGTCTACCAAGTCTAGGCTATCCAACTCTAATGTCTCCATCAAGTTTGCATCCGGAACAATCTGATCTTCTTCAACTTCAAATTCCTCAACAAGGAACTCGTTAATTTTACTAATTATTTCTTCGTTTTGCATTGAATTTCAGTTTTAAAACAGAAGCACAAAATTAAAAAAATTATTCTATTCTTTGAATTTTTTTATGATCAATGAAGAGTTTGTACCTCCAAACCCGAAGGAATTGGACAAAAACATATCAATATTGGCATCAACAGTTTTGGCTGCAATATTGAGTTTTGCAGAATGTTCATCCGGATTTTCAAAATTTATGTTCGGTGCAACAAATGAGTTCTGCATCATCAATAAAGAATAAACAACTTCACTTGCTCCTGCCATCCAACATTCATGACCTGTCATTGACTTGGTAGAACTAACATATGGTTTTCTTTCTCCAAATACTTTATCAATTGCTATGGCTTCATTGCCATCACCAACCGGAGTAGAAGTTGCATGGGCATTGATATAATCAATCTCGCTTGCTTTAACATTTGCCTGTTGAAGAGACATTTCCAGCGCTCTAACAGGACCATCAACATCAGGAACAGTCATGTGATTTCCATTAGAGGAAAAACCATACCCTAAAACCTCCGCAATAATATTTGCTCCTCTTTTCTTTGCAGATTCAAGACTCTCAAGAATTACAGTTGCGCCACCACCACTTGGAACCAAACCATCACGATCTTTGTCAAAAGGCCTGCTGGCTTTGGTTGCATCATCAAAATTCACAGAGAAAGCACTTAAGGCATCAAAACTACCCATAGCATACGGATTTATTTCCTGTGCCCCACCACACACTACATGCTCCTGCAAGCCATTTTTGATCAACAAATATCCCATTCCTATAGAATGGCTACCACTTGCGCATGCACCGGCAATTGTAAAGTTTACGCCTTTCAATTTAAAAATCACGGAAAGATTCATAGTTACTGTAGAATTCATTCCCTGAAAAATTGCACCAGATCCAATCAGCATCGTATCTCTCTTTTCTCGGACAATATCAACAGCCAGAGTTACCGCTTCAGCAGTACTATCATTTCCATATAAAATCCCCACATTGTGCTTGTCCATAAAATCCGGATCCATCTTTGCCATCTCAAGTGCCTGTGCTGTAGCCATGTACCCAAATTCTGCCGGGGCTCCCATACCAACCCGCTGCCTTCTGTGTAAAAGACCTTTTAACTTTGGTCTTTCCACAAAACCGGTCAAAGGAGATCTGAATCCAAATTCCTTGCGGGGAGTATCATAAATAATACCTGATTTTCCGTTATATAATGATTCTTTTACTTCTTCAAGTGTTTTCCCAATAGAAGAGTAAACACCCATACCTGTTATCACTACTCTATTCATAAATTTTCCTCCTGAATTTTATGTATACAAACCTCCATTGATTGAAACCACTTCGCCCGTTATATAACCAGCCTTGTCAGAAGCCAGAAAGCCAACTAAATCTGCCACTTCTTCTGCTTCTCCAAAGCGATTTACAGGAATCATTGATTTCAATTCTTTTTCGGGAAGTTCTTTTGTCATGTCCGTTTTTATAAATCCCGGTGCTACAGCATTAACTGTAACTTTCTTTTTACCTACTTCCTGTGCCAGTGCTTTTGTTGCACCAATAACGGCAGCCTTAGCTGCTGAATAATTAACCTGGCCAGCAAGACCTTTCAAGCCGGAAAGAGACACAACATTAACTATACGACCATATTTATTTACAAGCATATCCTGTAATAATCGACGAGTAATATAAAAAAAGCTATCCAAATTCGTATGAATAACATCCTCCCACTCCTCGTTTTTCATCCACATCAGCATTGTATCTTTTCTGATACCCGCATTGTTGATTAAAACCTCAATATATGCATCTTTGTTATTCTCCATCCAATTTCCCAATACACTTTCAATCTCTTGCAAGTTGGCAACATCAAACTGTAAAAGTTCAGCACTTCCTCCTTGCTCTTCTATCTGTTGAATTGTATTCTTTGCTTCTGTATGGTTTGACTTATAATTAACAAGCACATGGTACCACATTGAGGAAAGCTTAAGACAAATTGCCTTTCCTATTCCCCTTGAACCGCCAGTTACTAATGCAATTTTCATATGAATTTAAATTAAGTTAAAGTTGTTTTTTGATATATAGTTATTGACTGCGATTATGTCTATATAGCGAGGTGTATCTTCCGTAAATACAGGAAAAACCTCACGAATAGCATGATAAACTTTTTGTGCCTGATCTGATAATTTATCCTGAACATTTAAATAATCAATGGCCTGGCAAAGTGTCATTACTTCAATAGATAAAACTTCGTAGGCGTTCTCAATAATTTTTTTAGCCAACAAAGCCGAATTTGTACCCATGCTCACGATATCCTGGTTATCATTATTATTGGGAATACTATTGATATACATTGGATAAGACAAGGTTTTATTCTCTGCAGTAGTTGATGTAGCTGTAAACTGCACACCCTGCATTCCCAAGTTCAATCCCAATGTTCCAAGATTTACAAATGGAGGGAGTTTATCATTTAACTTATTGTTCATCAAAAAATTGATTTGACGCTCAGCAAGCATTGATAATTTTGTAATGGCTATTTTCAGTTTATCCATTTCAAATGAAACATAATCCCCATGAAAATTTCCACCATGGTAAACATTCTCTCTTTCAGCATCAATAATGGGATTGTCATTGGCTGAATTCACCTCATTAACAAGCACTTCCTGTGTGCTTTCAATAACATCCAATATGGGTCCAAGAATTTGAGGTATACAACGAATTGAATAATATTCCTGAACTTTTTCTTTTAAAACATTATCGTTAATTTTCTTGTATAAAAAGTCTGCTCTTTTTCGAATCAACTTACTTGTAGAAGCAATCTCCCTCATCATACCTGCAACAAGTTTCTGGCCTTTATGATGCTTTACACCATTCAATTCTTCTGAAAAATGATCATCATATGATTCCATAATCTCATTGATGATGGTAGATGCAAAAACAGACCATTCCAGCAACCTCTTGGTTTGAATAACATTGATCATTCCAATCCCTGTCATTACTGATGTTCCATTAATCAAAGCCAAACCTTCTCTTATGTGAATTTCAATAGGTTTAATTCCATATTCTTTAAAAACTTCAGCAGTCTCTCTTTCTACTCCGCCAACAGTTACATTTCCCTCTCCAATCAAACCTAACGCCAGGTGAGCCAGTTGCACCAAGTCACCACTTGCCCCTACGCCTCCATGCTCATAAATTACAGGACATATGTCTTTATTAATCATCTTCGTTAAGGTAGTCACTACTTCCGGACTGATTCCGCTATGAGCCTGCATCAGAGTATTTAATCGCGCCAGCATTGTTGCCTTGACATACAAATGTGGCATTTTATTTCCAGCACCAGCTGCATGACTTCGAATCAAATTATACTGTAACTGCTTTGTATCTTCTTCATTAATTCTAAACTGAGCCATCGGCCCAAGCCCAGTATTGATACCATAAATTAATTTATCCTCTGAAAATGTTTTTAAAAACTGGAAAGATTTCTCAACCTTTTGAAAAGCTGTATTATTCAGCTCTATTTTTTCCCCTTTATAAAGAATTGCGTTAAAATCCTCAAGCTGTAATGTTGCTGCACCAATCTCTATCATAGATCAATTATGTTTGACAGTTCGCCAATAAAATATTTTAAAACTCACCGACTTTTCAGTAATCCGCAAATATACTAAACTAAGACTGTTTTTCTCTGATTTTAATAAAAAACTTGAGGTGTACTCTGATCATAAAAACTTAATTTTTACAGTATTGACAATACATAATAATATTCATACCTTTACTAACGTTTAAGAAGTATAAATTATGATTTTCAACGAAAAAACATACAACCAGTTAGTTAAAAAGGCAAAACACCAGTTTATTCTATCTGATGGCAAGCATATTTTTTATATTACACTACCGAAAGGTACATACAATACAACTGATAAATTTGTTGCCCACAATGAAACTGATGGAACTGTTGAAATAATAGACTATTCCAATATCACATATGCAATTATTGATGGCAAAAAAATTGAATTCGAAAAGAAATAACCTATCTTAACAAGGTTACTGCACCCACTTTGTCATACTTAACATCATAGAGATCTCTATAGCTCACTTTCCAGGTATAAACACCGGATTTACATAAACGATCTTTCATATCTTTTCCATCCCAACCCATATAAACCTCACCATTTTCGCCTACGTCATATTTATCAGTTTCAAATACCTTTTCACCCCAACGATTGTAAACTGCCATCTCAAATGAACCTTCCTTCATTCCGGTTATCATTGGACTAAACAAATCGTTAAAACCATCATCATCGGGTATAAATGCAGTTGGGGCATAGAAAGTAAGCTCAGGCTTAACCTGTATTTCTGTACTAATGGAGTCTACACATCCGTTTGCAGATTCTTCAATAAGTAAAATGTGGTACGTTCCAAAATTTGTGAAATAATGCTCAGGACTTCTCTCATCACTGGAGACTCCATCTCCAAAATACCAGGTGCTGTACATACCACCGAATGATGTATTCTGGAAATAAATAACCGGATCAACGAGTGAAACAACTGAATGATCTGGCTCGAAGCCTGCTATTGGAGTTGGATATACAGTTACTGGCTGCCCCATTGTATGCATACTAATACACCCAAATGGTGATGTTACTGTCAAGGAAACATTATAGCTTCCGGCATTGGCAAATGTGTGCGTTGGACTCCGATCTGTTGAGAAATTTAAACTACCTGGATCATCAAAGTTCCAAAGATACATTTGTCCATTATATGGAGTAATTTCATTAAAATAAACAGTCAAAGGCTCACATCCATCTATACGGTTTGACTGAATATTAATACCTGGGAATTCATGCACCGTAACCACAAATTCAGCGAAACCCGAAGGTGAATTGCAATCATCTTTGACTTTTATGAGATAAGTACCTGATTCTTGTGGATAAATAATATCAGGTTCGTCACTAAAATACCATACAGTATCCGGACCTGTAATAGTATATGAGTAATTCGTATTTCCACCTGATACATTCAAATCAAGATCTACGGGATCCCCCGGACAAATACTATATTCTTCCTGCGCCAAAGAAACCTGAATTGCACCAAATACTTCAACATTTGCTGAAACAGGATTACTGGTGCATCCATTTGCGTCTTGCGCATAAACACTGTATGTTATATCAGCCTGCGGACTTATATGCAAAATATTTCCAATATAGCCTGTATTCCATAAATATGTATAGCCGGGTACTCCTCCTGTTGCTGAAGCCTGTATGTGTGCTGTATCTCCTGTACAAATGTAACTCACATCTATAGCCTCCATAATCAACTTATCCGGTTCATTTACATAAATTGCATCCGTAGCTACACATGCGTTTTCATCAGTTACCGTCACACTATAATTACCGGCAGGCAGGTCTGAGATATCTTCTGCGCCAGCATCATTATTCCATTCAATTAAATAATCCGGTGTTCCACCCCAAATTGTCATGTCTATACTTCCTGTATAATCGCCATGACACAAAATATCTGTTGCTATTAAATCTGTCTGCAACGCTTCTGCCGGCTGACCGATTGTAATGTTTTCAATCTCCTGACACTGATGGTCATCAGTTACCGTCAAAGTATAATCTCCGGCAAGTAAATTCTGTACATCCTGAATGGTATGGCCTGTGCTCCACTCATAAGAATAAGAAGGAGTGCCTCCGGTTATTCCTATATCAACCGCTCCTGTAGGATCACCATAACATGCTACATCTGTAACATTTGCAGTAACATTCAAAGGAGCAAAAGGCTGTGTAAGGACAATGGATTCTTCAGTAAAACATTCATGATCATCAGTTACAGTTACAGAATAATAGCCAGAAACCAAAGAAGATATATCTTCTGTAACCTGACCTGTATTCCAATTATAAGAATATGGCTGAACACCACCTGTAACAGTGAGATCAATTTCACCTGTTGCATCACCATAACACAATATATTTATGGGATTAAAGCTTGCAAGTAGCTCATCAGGCTCCGTTATGGTAATTTCATCAATCAGTGTACAAGCGTGATCATCAGTAATAATTACAGAATATTCTCCTGCTACAAGGCCATCAATATCTTGTGTTGTACTTCCTTCCGACCACAAATAAGAATATGGTGCAGTCCCCCCTGATGCTGTAAGGTTAATACTGGCAGAATTCTCTCCAAAACATCTTACATGGTGAGGAATCAAAATACTATTTAATGCCTGTGCTGGCTCAATAATTGTTATGGTTCCAGTTTCTACACAACCGTGATCATCGGTAACGGTTACCGTATATGATCCTGCAGGAATATTTTCTATATCCTCGGTATTATCTCCATTTGACCAATCATAAGAATAATCCGGAGTTCCACCGGTAACTGTTAAATCAACAGCACCAGTATGATCGAATTTACAAAGAACATCGGTGCCTTCTAATTCTATTGACACGGGTTGTGATGGCTCATAAATATGAATGGCTTCAACCACAGTGCAAAACTGAGCATCGGTTACAGTTACTGTATAATCTCCTCCTGTAATGGCTGTTAAATCTTCATTGGTTGAACCACTTGACCAATTATAAGTGTATGGAGGCGTACCCCCTGAAACGGTCAGATCTGCAGCTCCATTTATTTCCCCATAACATCCAACATCCGTTCCCAGAATAGTAGCATCCAATACATCAGGTTGTGTAACTTCAATACTTTCCAACTCAGCACAAGCATTATCATCCGTAACAACCACAGTATAAGTCCCGGCAGGAATATCAAACAAATCTTCCAACGTGCTACCATTGTTCCACATATATGAATAATCAGGCGTACCTCCATAAACCGTCATGTCTATAGAGCCATCAGATCCACCATTACAACTTACATGAGTAGGCACCAAGTCAATAGACACCTCAGAAGCAGGCTCATCAATAAATGTGGAATCGACTTTTATGCAACCAATTGCATCTGTAACTGTTACGGTCTGCCACCCTGCATATAAGTCTGTTATATTGGCACTTACATCACCCGATGGATCCCATAAATAAGTATATCCGGGAGTTCCACCAGAAGCTGCAACATTTGCGGTACCTGTATTTTCACCATGACACAGAACATCTGTAGCTGATAAATTTGCAAAAATCTCCGGATTCAAATCTATAATAGTAATTGATTCCGTCAGGCTGCAACTATTTGCATCTGAAACAGTAACAGTATAGGTTCCTGACGTTTCCAATATTGTAACACTTGGATTGTTTGTTGTATCTATATGCCCATTTGACCATTCAAAAATATATGGTGGTGTTCCATTGATAATATTTACTGATAATTCTCCTGTTGAGTCACCATAACACAACACATCATTTCCTGAAATGAATATTTCAATAGGATCATTGGGCACTAGTTGTGTTGGCGGCATAACAGTATCTCCCTGAAATCCCCCCAGGTTCCAAGTGTTGTCATACCATGTAAAAGGAATATAACCCAAAGGCGTTTCCCATTCAAACAAGGGTCCAAATTCATAATCAAGATCTTTCTCTCCATCCTTATTGAAATATACCGGATCTGTATGATATGACTCTGAGCAAACGACCAATGAATCGTCTTGCATTAAAGAATCTGCAGATGGAAGATCGATGCAATATTCAGGCATTTCAATTTCAGGCATCATCTTAAATGTTGGCAAGTTAAAATGAAACCAAAGTGCAGACATACTAAAATCAAAGGCAATACTATCCCAAGTATGATTGGTAAAGTCGTTGGTCATTGAATGTGTAATACCGACATCCATTTCAGGCCATTCAAAACAAGGATATTTTACATGCAGATCATTATCTACCTGGAAGGTTATGGAAGAAGCCACCCCGTTATCCACCGTATCAAGTAGAGGATCCGTAACATAGTATGGCATTTCAACAGGAAAATCAAGTGTTGTCCATAGATATGGACAAAATGTAAAATCCTGCTGATTGGTGCTACTCATATCCATATATGCTTGCAACAATGACCACTCAATGGTTGCTGTTGCCCCCATAACATCAATCTCGTAAGATCCATTTAAATAATCTATTGCCTGTTGAATTGCCGGGCCATTGGGTGGAGGAATAAATCCTGCCAGAAAGCTGAGAAAATGTACAATATCAAGATTCAAAAACAGATAAGCACTATCTCCACTGGCATACAAACACTTATCCATGCCTAAAGAATCTGTGGTCTCAACATAAGGCAATGTAATCTCACCGGTTAAACCAATATCCCACCAATCGTGAATTACAATTGGGAGCAAGCTGTCTTCACAGATATCAAAATTCCCATTCTCATCCAAACAAGGATAAACGACATAACCCGTTTCACCATTAATGTGGAAAATTGTTATTGAATCTGTTGGAATATCAATGGGAGGAATCATATGTAATGTATCACAATCCTGAAACGGAAGACAAGTGATCAGATCTATGTGTGCGCCAAAGCCAAAATCGATATCAAGCGTTGTGATACCAGCAGACGGATAAGCAGTCGTTAGATCCCAACCCGGAAGTACTTCATATTCAGATTCAATATCTATCCACTCACCGGGATTAAAAGTATAGTCATCCGGGAATGTTAAGTCGATTTCCACAGGGTAATCAACCTCAACGGTACCAGTTGTAAATCCATGCATACTAAAATGACTTGCTAATACACCCCATGTACCTGCATCAAGAGCGACTCCAATTGAATCACCAAAAATTGTTGTCATCTGGCTAAAGCCAACAGACTCATCCCAGTCTACATTAAAGAGCTCATAGTCAAAATCAAGATTGAAAGGTTCCCAGTTTGGGCCCCACATATTTTGATTTTCTGTTGAATAAAAGAGTTGATGAGTAAGCGTGTAGGTTTGACTAAAAGCCAATGCCTTCAATAAAAAAATTGATATAATAAGTAAACTCAGTTTTTTCATTCCACACTATCTACAAAATGTGCTGTTTTAACACACTCAAGCATTGCGTTGTATATTAGCGGCTTTATCATTACCGGGTAATTGGCATTGATCCAAATTGTCCTGTTCAAATCTCCTGTGAAATACATTATACGTTCAAAATCAACACCTTTAATTGTAAAGCCAATCACATACACATAACCTTTTGCATCTGGCTCATTTATCTCGAATTGGCTCAAAAGCGTAACTCCCTGAGAAGCAAAGTGATCATCCGTCATGTTCTCAACAATCATTAAATAAGGAGCATCTTCAATCTGATTAACCTGAATTGTGGATGATGTAGCCATATGAATAAAACCATGAATCTGATCAAAGGGTTTAAATTCAACAGGTGGAGTAATTGCAATGTCTGTACTATCTATGATATAAATAGTATCCTGCAGTCCGACATCTGCTCCAGACTCTTGTGCCTTCACATTCAAACTACAGATCAGCAGCAAGATAACTGAAATAAGGGGAATAGCTACAGATTTCATTGCGCACATTTTGTTCAAAGTTACGTAAATTTATGTAGAATATAAAGCTTTGTTTTTAACAGCAGCCCTATCAACCAATATTGCTTTATTTATCAGCAATACACTTATTATATTCTTCAATAATTTGAGGTACATTATTGTAATATATTTTCTTCTTTCCATACTTATCAGTAATTGTATTACAATCACTTAAAAATTCGACAAGCAATTCAGGATCCACAAGCTTTTTACTTAAAAACTGTTTTTCAACAATCATGGCATCTCCATTACTTTTTACAATAAACAACCCGGAAGCTATTACACCTTCAGGATTACAGGAACAGCTTACTTTCCTATACACAAGATCGAATAGAATTGTATTTTCCCCGCATAAATATTTTGCAAAAAAAGAAGTTTCCAATTCATTATACGCTACGGGAACTTTGACTGCTCGATATATTTCATCATTAAATCCATATGATTTAATTTCTCCAGGTCTGTATTTAGTTTTTTCT
>PKSZ01000603.1 GCA_002869425.1 Marinilabiliales bacterium | reverse complement strand
TGATAACATATATAAAAAATCCTCCACTGCGGAGGATTTTTTTTTATACTTACACGAATAATTTTTCGTTTAAAGAATATGTCGGATAAAAAACAGAAAAAGAAAAGTTCAGGTAGCTCATCCAAAAAGGAAAACAAAGTCTTATCTTTTTTCAAAGATGAAAAAGTAAAATATATTATAGGACTTTTTTGTCTTTTTTCTTCCTTATACCTCGCTTTTGCATTCATAAGCTATATTTTTACGTGGAAACAAGACCAGAGTGTTATCGATATTCCTTTTGGTGAACTTCTAACCAATAATGAAATAACCATCGATAACTGGGCAGGAAAAACCGGTGCAATGCTTTCTAACCGTTTAATTTGTGACTGGTTTGGAATTTCCTCCTTCTCTATCCCTTTTTTACTTTTTATTATTGGTTTCAGGCTCTTAAAAATAAGGCTTCTTCCATTAAGAAAAACCATTAAGTTTACAATTATTGCAACTTTATGGCTTTCTGTTTCATTTGCTTTTATTTTTGGTAATACAAGCTTTAAATTCGGAGGTCTTCATGGTCAATTAGCCGCAGAATGGCTGAATTCCTTTTTTGGAATAATTGGTACCGCCTTTATCCTTTTGATAATATTATTGGCCTTCATTCTTTTTACTTTTGATAAAGCCAGTGAATGGATTAAATGTTACTTCGGTAAAATATTCAACCCTGATAAAAATCAGGATCAGGATCAGGAAAAAAACCAAAATCAAGAAAACGAAACAATCAACGAAATCAATGATGATGAACCAAATGAAGATATAGATATTCCAAGCGATATAGAAACCGATTTAGTATCACCAAAACCACCCGAGGATATTTCCATTTCGAAAAGTGAAGAAGAAGAATCTGATCCCGAAAAAGATTTAGAAAAACCCAAAGAAATTGTACTGGAAACAAAAATTCCTGTAAAAGAAAAAAAGGAAATAAAAGAAGATATCGAATTTACGATAGAAAACAAAAGTGATCAACAGGAAGAAACTGTTACTCCACCAACAAAACAATTACCATCAGAAGATTTTGACCCCACACTGGAACTTTCTAATTATAAATTTCCGCCAATTAAACTTCTTCAGGACCATCATGCAGGAAACGAACAACTGTCTCCTGAAGAAATGGAGAAAATATTAAAAGAAAATAACAACAAAATTATTGAGACTTTAGGCCACTACAAGATCGAAATAGCTAAAATCTCAGCAACAGTAGGACCAACTGTAACTTTATATGAAATCGTTCCTGCTCCGGGAGTTAGAATATCAAAAATTAAAAATCTTGAAGACGATATTGCTTTAAGTCTTGCAGCTCTT
Organism: Marinilabiliales bacterium; assembly: GCA_002869425.1. Classification (GTDB taxonomy): domain Bacteria; phylum Bacteroidota; class Bacteroidia; order Bacteroidales; family BM523; genus BM523. The sequence continues at coordinate 811 of PKSZ01000603.1, read as the reverse complement.
GGTATCAGAATAATAGCTCCTATTCCTGGTAAAGGCACAATCGGAATTGAAGTTCCAAACCCACATCCGGAAATCGTTTCTATGAAAAGCATTATTGCTTCCAAAACATTTCAGGAATCCAAATTTGATCTTCCACTGGCACTTGGAAAAACAATATCAAATGAAACTTATGTCGTTGATTTAGCAAAAATGCCTCACATGCTTGTTGCTGGTGCAACAGGACAAGGTAAATCTGTTGGAATCAATGCAATACTAACTTCTTTATTATACAAAAAACACCCTTCCCAAATTAAATTTGTTCTGATCGATCCAAAAAAGGTTGAATTATCCATTTATACAAGGATTGAGCAACACTATCTGGCTAAACTCCCCGACACAGAAGAAGCAATCATTACGGATACACAAAAAGTAGTGAATACCATGAACAGTCTGTGTATGGAAATGGATACCAGATATGATATGCTCAAAAAAGCCAGTTGCAGGAATATCAAAGAATATAATTCTAAGTTCATTAAAAGAAAACTAAATCCTGAAAAAGGGCATAAGTACTTACCTTATATTGTAGTTGTTATTGATGAATTTGCAGATCTGATCATGACGGCAGGAAAAGAAATAGAAGTTCCAATTGCTCGTTTGGCTCAATTGGCTCGTGCAATAGGAATTCATCTTATCATTGCAACACAAAGACCTTCTACCAATATCATTACAGGTGTTATCAAAGCCAATTTCCCTGCACGGGTAGCATTTAGGGTGTCATCTATGATTGACAGCCGAACAATTCTTGATAGTCCGGGAGCAAACCAATTGATAG
>PKSZ01000102.1 GCA_002869425.1 Marinilabiliales bacterium | reverse complement strand
TGCAAAAAGATGGCGTTGGCTACCTTGCAGTAAGTCTCGGTTATTTTAAAACACTATTCAGCAATAGCGGGAAAAGTACATCATCTGAAGTACCTGAAGACGTACAAAAAGAAATGGGACTAGCACCGGGCCTTGTAAGATTTTCTGTTGGTCTTGATCATGACATTGAAAATACATGGAAAAAAATCGAAAAAGCCATTGATAAAATTCTTGGATAGTCAAGATTTCTTTTTCGTTTTTTCATCAACTCAATAATTCTAGTAACTTTACCATGGCATGGTAAGGTTACTGGTTTTATTCATAGCGTTTGCTTTCAGCTTCAACCTGTGGTGTTCTGCTGCAGAAAAGAACGACTTACAAAACTCGTCTACAAACTATACAATTATAAATTCTGAAGTTCACTTCCCCGAAATCGTAATGCAGGGTATTGAAAGTGAAATTGAGATTTTTATTGATGATCCAAATATTAAAGACAAGGATAAAATTGAAATTTCAATTAATCAGATAAAACAGACTGTACCAATCACTAATGGCAAAGGAGTTATATTACACACTTTTGAACAGCCTGAAATATGTACTATTACAATTGCAGATGAATCGTACGAAAAAGATATTCATCCTATTCCACTTTGGTTATCGGTAATACCTCCCCTGATTGCCATATTAATGGCACTCATATTCAGAGAAGTGTACAGTTCTCTTTTTATAGGTTTGCTATTTGGATCTTTAACCATATCATTGTATGCCGACACTAGTATATTTGGCTTCTTCACAGGTCTTTATGCTATAATTGATCAATACATAATTGCGGCTTTAACCAATAGAGGCCATGTCTCCATTATTGTTTTCTCTATGCTTATTGGGGGAATGGTAGGGATAATTACCAAAAATGGCGGAATGAAAGGCATTGTAAACTAACTTTCTAAGTACGCAAATAATGCCGTATCCGGACAAATCGTAACATGGTTTCTTGGCATTGCCATATTTTTTGATGATTATGCCAATACCCTGGTTGTAGGTAATACTATGCGATCGGTTACTGATAAGCTAAAAATCAGTCGGGAAAAATTAAGCTATATTGTAGATTCTACAGCTGCTCCCGTTGCTGCTATTGCATTTATAACAACATGGATTGGAGCAGAGCTTGGCTATATTGAACACACAAGCAACCATATCCCTGAGATTAGCTCTCAAGTGAGTGTATATTCAATCTTTGTAAACTCATTACAATATTCATTCTATCCAATCCTCACTCTTATTTTCATCTTCATACTAACAATGAAAAAAAGGGATTTTGGTCCCATGTATAAAGCTGAAGAGAGAGCCCGCACAAGTGGTGAAGTAAAAAAGAAAGATAGTCAATCCATGAACAATGAGGTTGAAGAATTGAACCCTGCAGAACATGTAAAACCAAGAGGGATCAATGCACTTATTCCCATACTAACCATAATTATTGGCACCATAACCGGTTTATTTATTACAGGAAAAAATGCCTGTTATACAGATTTAAGTTCAATTATTCCGAACCTTAATGACTCCTTTACTTCTGTATGGGGCAGCCTGCAAGAATTACCAAATAATCCTCATACTTTTATTCAAAAGCTGGGAACCATTATTGGTGCTTCAGATTCGTACTCTGCATTGTTATGGTCTTCGCTTTCTGGTGTACTCATTGCTGTTTTACTTACAGTTTCGCAAAGAATTCTAAAGCTTGATGAGACCATAAACTCTGCAATTAAAGGATTTAAGACTATGCTCAATGCTGTACTCATTCTGGTTCTTGCATGGTCACTGGCAAAAATTACAGAAAACCTACATACCGCGGATTTTATCACCAGTTTACTTGGTGAAGGATTCAAACCCTGGCTTGTACCTGCTCTATCCTTTGTACTAGCGGCACTGGTCGCCTTCTCAACAGGGTCTTCCTGGGGAACCATGGCCATATTGTACCCTCTTGTTCTTCCAGCTGCATGGAAAGTGTGTCAGCTTAATGGTTTTTCTTTTGATGAATCCATGATGATTTTTAATAATGTGGTTTCTACTGTTCTTGCAGGTTCGGTTTTGGGTGACCATTGCTCACCTATTTCCGACACAACCATTTTAAGCTCTCTTGCAAGTTCCTGCAACCATATAGACCATGTAAAAACTCAGCTTCCATATGCGCTTACAGTAGGGCTAGTAGCTGTTGTATTTGGAACCATACCTTCAGCACTGGGAGTTTCGTCTTTGATCCTATTCCCTGTTACTATTGCTGTTCTATATGGAATTATCCATTTCCTGGGGAAAAAACTACCTGAGTAATCTCCTTATTTTTTAATGAAATATGAAGGCATACACTGTACTACTTATTCTACTCATTGGATTTTATTTGAATGCTCATGGCAGCTCTGATACAACACAAATAATTGAAACATTCAATAAAGCTCAAAATTTTAGAATTGAAAAGAAAGACTCTGCCCTACTTTTGCTCCGTGATTGCTACAATCGGCTTAATCAAAACCCTGATGTAAATTTCAAAAAGAAATACTATTCAAAACTTGCCTATTCTTTTTATGGATATGGAGACCTGAAAACCAGCAGAACCTGCTTCAACAAAACAGCATCATTAATACTATCTGAAGCAGACTCAGTTAATACAATTGTAAACATATCAAAAACTTGCGATTATTATGAAAATTGTGGTAAAATAAGCAATACTCTCAGTGAATTTGGTGAGGCACGTAAATACTTCAATAAATCGCTTCACCTTATTGATAGTATTCAGAAAACAAAGAAAAAAGAAACGCATTCACTAAATGCAAACAAAGGATCAATTTACAATAACATAGGAACTTCTTTTCTTAATGAAGGCGCGTTTGATCTGGCTCTTGAAAACTATCAGTCGGCATTGTCGACATACGAATCTATACTTGATACTGCGGGAATATACAATTCGCATATCAATATTGGTCTTATTCATTGGGAAATGAAAAACTTTGAAAAAGCCGCCATATACTATAACAAAGCTCTTTTGATGGCTAAAGCCCAAAACTCAAATAATTCCATAAGTGCATGCTTAAATAATCTGGGCATCCTTTACTATGAAAAATCTCAAAAACAACAAGATACGGTTTATGAAAAAACATATATTGATACAGCTTTAATCTACTATAAAAAGTCTTTAGAATACATAAGCAAAGAATCGAACCTTAACTATTATGCAGGCACACTTGTAAATATGGGAATCGCATACAAGGAGAAAGCAAAGCTTTCATGTGAAAAAAGCATACAGAGTGATCTTTTCAATTCTGCTGCCGATTTATATGTTGAAGCCAATGATTTATATGCCTCAATTGGAAACATTAATGGAGTTTCATTAACTGCTGGCAACATTTCTGCCCTGTATCTTACACTGTATGATCTATCCGGTCAAAAAGATAAAAGTCTTGTTCAGGAATCAGTTAAATACGGACTTAAAGCCTATAATGCAGGTAAAGAAATACATGCTTTATCAAGAGTTGAAGAAGCAAGTCATCAACTTTACGAAGCCTATGAATACCTTGGAAATTACAAAGTTGCTCTTCAATATGCAAAAGAATACATCATAGTTCAGGACAGTATGTTTTTCAAAGAAAAAACGGAAGCTGTTGCCGAAATGGAAACCAAATATCAAACAGAAAAGGTCCAGCACAAAAACGAAAAACTTGAACAACAAAAACTACTGGATCAGGAAACCATTGCAAGACAAGAGGCAGAAAAAAAGAAACAAATGTATGCCATTGTTGGTGTCTTGTTGGTACTGGTAGTTGTGATAGTTTTTTCAATTGTATTGTTCCGTCAATTCCGGGCTAAAAGAAAAGCATATGATGAGCTTGAAATAAAAAACGAACAAATTCTTGAACAGAAAGATGAAATTACGGCACAACGTGATCAACTTGACAAAGCGCTTATCACACTTAAAAGCACACAAGAACAATTAATCGAGTCTGAAAAAATGGCTTCTCTGGGAAATCTTGTTGCAGGTGTTGCTCACGAAATAAACACCCCGGTTGGCATAGGAATCACTGCATCAACAGCACTGATTGAAGAAACCAAGCAGTTTGCAGATACTTACAGAACTGGAAAAATGACAAAAACCGATTTTCAGAACTATCTTCAGAATATGTATGATACAGGAAACCTTATATCCAAAAACATGCAGAGAACAGGTAACCTGATACAAACCTTTAAGCAAATCAGCACGGATCAACAGACTGAAGAAAGCAGAGAGTTTAATATTAAAAGCTATTTTGAAGACCTTATCCAATCTTTTTCTAGGGAAGCTGAAACAAAAAAGGCTACTATCGATTTACACAGTGAAGATATTGTAATTAACAGTTATCCTGGAGTATTTGCCCTTGTATTGTCACATCTGGTGTCAAACAGTTTAGTTCACGGATTCAGGAATACTGAAAAAGGCATCATAAGTATTAAAATTGAAAAAAAGGAAAAACTACAAATTCAATTTTCTGACAATGGTAATGGGATTTCACATGATCTACTTCCTTCTGTTTTTGAACCATTTACTACCAGCAACAAACAATTGGGAGCAGGTTTAGGTTTAAACATTGTTTACAATCTGGTTAAACAAAAATTGAATGGAGATATACGGATTGAAAGCATTATCAAGGCTGGCACAACTGTTTTTATTTCAATACCCGATTGTTCTGCTTAGGGCTACTAATCGCGATGCAATCCTTTCGCGGAAATCACAAACAATTCCGGGACACATTTGGCGAAGAGTGCGTTAACAATCACCATTGTTTGAGGAGGATCGACGAGTTTTGGTGATTGTAGCAATCGAGCCATTAATGAGTGGTAATGTGTTGTGCGCCGCAGCTGCTTTTGCTGCCTTTTGTCAGCGCACAAAAGGTAGTCATGCAACAAGTCTGCGTCTTTCTTACGAAGTACCAAACTTTTACTTTGCACTAAACATTCCACTATACTTCAATGGTTTGTTTCGGGTTGAGAAGCTTCACAAATATTATCTGCCTTTGGCATAATGCTCAGTTTAAATACATCCATACAATATGATAACCCATTCGCTTTATAACAAAAAAGCCGGAAAATATCCGGCTTTACATATAATTCAAAGAATTAATTATCTTTCGTAGGCTCCTTTTTTCAGCAATTTTGCATCCTTAACCATAAAATTACCCATTGCCATCATATGATAGATTCTATGCTCACTATCCAACAAAACGAGGTCAGCATCCATACCTTCTGCTACACGACCTTTAGGAAGTTTAAGGGCATCTGCAATGTTGCTTGTTGCTACTTTCAGTGCCTTCTCCAACTCTAAACCTTCATCACGAACAGCATCCATTATCTCATCAAAAACAGACTTTGGCAAACCCATTTCCAGTTTTACCAGTTTCCCGTTTTCATCAAAATCGGGAAGAGAACCACAAGCATCTGATGTCATGGTAATGTGTTCCAAAGGCACACCTGCTTTCATAAGTTCGCCAATTGCTTTTGAAGGCTTAATTTCATATTCAGGAAAATATGGATACGAGCTGGCTGTAAGATCAACAAAGCCTTTCTTTCCATATTCTTTTGCATCTTCAAAAATATAATCATTTCTATTACAGTGCGTTGGGAGGAACTGCTTGTAATTCAATTCACTATTCTCTACGGCATCAATAATGGGTTGAAATGGTTTTTGAGCATCCCCCATGTGTAGATTAACAATTCCTGCTTTTCCTCCCAGCATTCCACCAACTCTTGCATGTTCAGCAATACGTATTAACTCTGCAGTTGAAGGTGTTGACGAACGATGATCGGATATGGCAATTTCTCCCACACCAATAATCTCATCAATCATGGCTACATCTTTTCCCACATCACCTAGTATTGTTGGAGTTGGCACCTGGTATGAACCTGTATACATCCATGCAGAAACACCTTCAGCACGCAATGACTTTGCTTTCATAAGTACCTCACGAACATCACGGGTCATACCATCTGTTCCTAGACAACCAATAACCGTGGTCACGCCAGCCTCCAAAAGCATTGACAATTGCAATTCAGGAGTTCTCGTAGAAGGACCACCTTCGCCACCAGCACCGGAAATATGCACATGGGCATCAACCAAACCGGGAATCATTTTTAAACCGTCTGCAGAAATAACTTCCACATCCAGACTGCTCGGCTTTTTGATCTCATCTTTGATAGACAAAACCTTACCTCCACCAACCAATACATCTTTAACCCCTATGAAATCAGGTGTATAAACCTCACAATTTTTAAATAATGTTAACATAGCCATTCTTTTAATTTACATAACGTTTACCCACATTCAGATTCTCTGCCTTATCTTCCAGTGAAGAATAATAATCATACTTGAATAACACTTCTTTAAGGAATGGCTTGATTGCATTATAAATCTTATAATTCTTATCATCACCTTCCTTCAAAGCAATACGTTGCAGCTCAACGCCATCTCTTGACACAACAAGCTCTGTTCTATACTCTGGCGTTTCTTCCGGAACTTTTTCAAGTTGCTTTTTCAATTGATTAATTTCACTCTTCAATTCTGCAATCATTTGAGAAAATGCTTCATTTTCAACAGCTACATCTTCAACCTTTTTCTCTTCCTGAACTGACTCTGCTTCTTGTCCCTCATTTTGATCTTTCTCTATCTCAACCTTTTTTACCTCAACGAGAATACCACCTGGCAATAAGTCTCTTTCCAGAATTGCCTCTGCATAGTTTGCATCATCCAAAATGGCAATATCCATTCCCTGGTGCCAGATTCCATAATCATGAATATCGTCAGACACATGATTCATTACAGCAATATCCAGCTTTGGATTTCTTAAAAGAATCTGACAGTTGGTATCGTGATGTTCATGCTTATTGAAGAACTTTCCGTTAAAGTGCACCCCACTTGGTGTCAATGCCCCAAACTCAACGCGCTGCTTGTATTCTTTCAATTTATTATAAATCATATCAACCAATTTGTCTGATATTTTATTACCGGCTATGATCGGTATCCGATCATAACCTTCAATTTTACCAAACAAGTGCTCCATAATATGGCCCGGAACATCAATTGATCCACCAAAAGCGGGTGCCAGATGCATGAAAACACCAGGCCATGCATTAATTTCAATAATACCAAAATTTCCTTCAGTCCAAGGTTTTGCAATATCCGCTGCCAGCACATCGATACCTAAAACTGTTACATTTAGAAATTTAGCTATATTCTCAACCATCTCAATATTCTTTTGATGGATTTCATTTGTAACATTTATAGACACACCTCCTGCAGAAATATTGGCTACACGCCTAAGAACAACCTCTTCATCTTCTTCCGGTATATACTTGATATCTTTATTCTGCAAACGAAGGAAATCATGCATATCCTCATCAATCTTTATCTTACATAAAGGTGATCGTGCATTATCCAGACGTATCTCCAGTTCATTATCTTTTTTAATAAGTTCTTCAATAGTACTTCGTCCGTCTCCCTTAACAAAAGCAGGAACTCTCTTCAGTACAGCCACACATTTTCCTCCAACAGCAAGAATTCTATGATCGTAACCATAAATTTGCTGCTGCACCAAAGCTCCATCAAAACCGGCACCTTCTTCTTCGGCTGCTTTAATAATATTCTGATATGCTTTACGCACCTCTTCTTCAGATTCAATACCTGTTGTTACACCCTGACCTTTGTGACCGGACACAGGCTTCACTACAACAGGAAATCCAAGTTCATTCGCGACTTCAACTGCTTCCTCTTCCTCAAATGTATTGGTTCCTTTTGGTGTTGGGAAACCACACATCTCCAAAAATTCACCACACATATCTTTATACGTAGTGAACTCAGTATCCTTTATCCCATCAATATGGAAGATTGTAGATCTTCCTCTAACCTGTTTTTTTCCGTATCCCCATTGAAACTGATTTTCTTCATACAAAAAGTGAACATTAATCTTTCGTTTAATGGCCCCCTCGATCAGTGAATAAATGGTTGGTCCACCAAGTATTGTTTTATCAAACATTGCCTGCAGCTCAAGGAAATTTTCATCAAAATCATAACTTTCATCTTCATCAGACATGGCCCTGAACCATTCACAAACAAGAGCTATAGCAGCCTTGGCAACCCTATCATCCAAATGCTCAACAGCAACTACATAGTCATCACCATCCGTACTAACATTTACCCGTCTTACAAACAGATCCATATCCATTTTAAAAACAAGTCCTAACACTCCGGCAAACACATCAATAACATGCTCAGGGTAGTTTTCTTCAAGTTCAGGAAATTTCTCTACTACCTTATCCTTATAAAATTCTGCTGACGGCCCTTTATCATCCAATGTAAGATTAAAAACCATAGCCTGACGGTCTATGTAATAATTCGGTCCTGAATAAGAATAAAACTTATGAGTGTAAAAATCTGGTATTTGCTCATTCTGTACATTTTGTTTCATGGGAAAATGATTTAGTTTCTATAAAATTATAAAATTTGTTTCAAAAGAGTATAATTACTTATATTAAATATTATCTTAATTTTTCTTAACAGCAGCCCAGGGCTTAAGAACAGACCATCGCTTTATGCTAAAAGTATTTCCAGGAGATAAAAACCCCACTCTCATATTATTAACCGTTAATAAGGCACGATCATTGATACTGTTTAAATCTGAATAATTTACCTTATCTGTATTTAGCACTGTTACCATATTCGATCCTACTACTTTAGCCCGTAAATCGGAACCTATAAATATTGCTGTATCTTCATCAATTCCAATAGCTTTCGAAATTTTTTCTTTCAAAACAAACTGCGTCAACCTGGGAATTCTTTCACGCTGAAGAAAATGTGTATCAATTGCAACGCCTTCGATAAAACCCAAACCTTCGGTTCCTTTCACTTCTCCCCTTTCAAAACCCCGATAATCTCCATCATAAATCATAGGAGAACAAGCTGCCGCTGCACCTGCACTGGTACCTGCAACAGGAAGTGTACCCGAAAAGAATCTACGTTTAATTTCCCCAAGCAATCTGCTATGTGCAAAAATATCGAGAAGCTTCACCTGATCGCCACCACCAATAAAAATCATATCTGAACGATCCAAGGTACGAAAATGCTCTTCCCTGTCAACCTCATCTCTGTAACGTATATCCATCATCAATACATCTTCGACACCAAGACTCCTGAATGCATCGTAATACCCTTCATACATATCCCTTGGGTATCCTGTTGCAGTTGGAATCAATGCAATATTTTTGGGTCGTACTGTACGTACAATTTTTTTCAAAATAAGCTTGCTTCCTGTCTTATCTTCAGCTCCCCCAATTAATATAAGATGACTTCTTTTACGCATACAACTTTCGAGGTCTATTTTGAATCTACTTTCGAAAAGGATGCAAAAATACAAAAAATACAAAGACAGAAGACTTCTTACCATCAAGTAATTCAGTCAGATAATGTACATTTTTATTTCATCCGTCAAATGTTTGTTGGTATAAACTTTACTATATTTGTAAAAAAAATATCATGAGAAAACTGTCTATTATTTTTCTACTGGGTTTTACTTATTTTTCAGTTGCTGCATCACAGCTTGATTCTCTGAAACAACAAAGAAAGCAATATCTGCAAATTACTTTTGGAGAGCCTAGAGATTCTGTGAACTATGAAGAATTAAAACAGTTGATTGTATTAACCAACCCTATTATTGATCTGGCTTCTGAAATGGATTCTATAATACAGAACCAAGCTGATGAAATTAGCGTGCTGAATGAAAATAGCTCAAAAATGATCAAGGAGCAAGAGTCGAAAGAAACATTTCTATTGACTATTTATGGTGCAGCTGGTGGTGTTGGCCTCATGATGATAATTTTTCTCATTCTTTTTATTGCCAAATTATCCAAGGTTAAAAAGTTAAAATCTTCATTGGATCAACTAACGCAAATTGAAAACAAAAAATCAGAAGAAACTAAAAACTATAAAGAAAAACTAGATAATGCAGAAAATCTGCTCAAAGAAAAAGAAACCATTATTGATGAAGAAAAGAAATTCAACAAGGAAAAACTTGACGAAATTGAATTGCTCAACTTAGAAATTAAGCAACTGAAAGATAAAATTGTTGTAACGGAAAAGGAACTTGAAGAAAAGTCAGCTATTGACACCAATATTCTTAATGAAATTCAACAATTAAAAGAACAAAATGTAATCCTTTCAGAAGAAAAAGATACGTTGACACTTGAACTTCAAAGAATGGACAATTCTGAAGCAGAAAGCAAGCTTGCTGAATTCGAAAACAAGTTCCAGCAGGTAGAGGCTAGAAATAATGAGCTTGAACAGAAGCTTCAGGCATTTGAAGAAGAAAAACAATCCTTTAGTAACAAGATTAAAACCCTTACAGATATCAATGAACAATTGAGCATTGTGAAAGAAAACATGTCGCAAAAACTTGTTGAAGAAAGAGCTTATAGTGACAAATTAAACAACAAGCTCGACCTGTTTGAAGACGAGCTTGACAAACAAGAAGCTGAGCTTGCTGAACTTAACAGAAAGCTGCAGGAAAAAATGCTGCCTGAATCTCAAAAAAGACTGGATGAATTGGAAATCAATCTTGTAAAAATTGAAAAACTAAAGCGCCTCAATGAAATTGAAATACTCTCTGAAGAAGAATTTCTTGAGCTCAAAGATCAGATCATAAAGCAAATTAAAAGCTAATCAATCCAGGCTTCCAATTTTTACTCCAGCATAAATTGTTCGTGGACTTCCCGGACCATATACATATCCTGGATCCCTGTCTATACCAGAATCAAAATCATCCTGGTAATAATTAAAAATGTTTTTTACACCACAAAACAATTTTACTTTTCCCGCACCAGTGGTAATTATATAACTGGCCTTTAAGCTTAAATCATAAAACGGGTCACTTTCAACAAGCATTCCCTCAGAAGGATTCTCTAATGTATTTCCGAAATATGGTACATGCATTCTTCCTGTATACTTTCCAGATACAGATATATCGGCTTCTTTCAGTACATTATAATTTAAGGTTGTGAATCCATATGAATCAGGTGTTCTGAAAAACAAATGCTCGTTAAACTCCTGCGGAGAATCATACTGGCTTTTCTGATAAGTAAAACCCGATTTCCATTTCACTTTATCATTTACAACCAATGTGAACTCTGTATTAACACCCATAACATCTGCTCCTCCAGCAGCATTCACACGTGTATAAACAACCAAGCCATTCTCATCAGGAATACCATATTCATTGGCAAAAGGATTACTCAATCTGGTGTAAAAACATTCCATAAGAAAACCGGCATAACGAGTATTAAACTGCTTATTCAAATCAAGGGAAAACATATAACTTCTGCTTGTTTCCTCTACAAGATTGGGATCATTAACATGAACAACCTTTCGCGATGCAGATGATTCAATATGTAAATCCTCATCAAAAATCTGAGGCGCTCTATATCCTTGTGAATAGCTTAACCTGGCTTGCATCCAACTAAAAATGGGATACAAAACATTGAAGCGGGGACTGAATACATTCCCCGTTCTGTTTCCCTGAAGGCTTTCAGCATCCTGTATCTGATACGTATCAAACCGACCTCCAATTGAAAAACGAAATTTTTTCCAGGCAACATTATATTGACCATAAAAGCCCAGAGAACTACTTTCCTGATTGGCGACCACAGAATTGGTTGTATGAGATACTTCTCCTGTTGTATCCTGATTAATCACAGCATATTGGATATCGAGATATCCCATCTTTGTATCCTTAAGATGTTCTGCTGTATATTCAATTCCACCTGTAAAATCACCATTTCCCAACACCAGTTTATACTGTGCCCCAGCACTGGTTGTTAAGTCCAATGTTCTACCATAATCTGAAAGAGCTTTTTGTGCACCATAATAAGCTTCTCTTTTAATATGCTGACCTGATAAATACAATGACAACAAATCATGCTCTCTGAAAAAGTGTTCGTATGTTACAGCTCCTGTATTGATATTGTGATCAACTGCTTCTGCAATATCCGCTTCGTGCACAGGATAATCAAATCGATTTCCTCCTCTGTGGTTTTCCTTTATTGTAAAAAAATCAAAAGTTAAACGCCCTCTGTAACCGAATCTCTGATAGATACGGGTTCCGAATGTAGTATTGGCCAACTGCGACAATTCTGAAAAGCTGTCTCCATTTGCATCAAAAGGCTGACGATTACGATTGAACCCATACAAAGCCAGCCCCCTTTTCCTATCATCGGAAACCAATGATGAATTGAAATTCAAATTATATGTTGATGCACTTTCATAACCATTACCAACACCCATAAGGCCTCCGTTTACTGAGGCACTATAAGAATTCCGACGAGGATCTTTCATGATTACATTAATGGTTCCGGCTATGGCATTACTACCATACAAAGCAGATCCACCGCCACGAATGACTTCAATTTTTTCTATCATATTGGCAGGAAACAATTCCAAACCGTATACTCCAGCCAAACCACTAAATATTGGTCTGCTATTTATCAAAACCTGTGAATACGGTCCTTCCATACCATTCAGCCGAACTTGCGTAAATCCACAGTTCTGACAATTATTCTCGGTTCGCACGCCTGAGCAAAAATTCAATCCCTCGCTAATTGTTACGGATTGAGTATTTTCAATCATCTTAGGAGGTATAGTATTTACAATAACCGGTACTTCTGATTTTCTCTGTCCATTTCGATTGGCAGTAACAACAACCTCTTCAAGTTTTAACACATCAGGTTCCAACTCAAAATGCAACTCTTTGGTTGTATTCTTTTCAGTAGTGATTGTTAATGAACTGGACTTATACCCGATAAAACTGGCAACGACCGTTATTTCACCGGTTGGCATATTAAGCAACTGATAGTGTCCAGTCTCATCCGTAAGGGTTCCTATTGTCGTTCCATCCACGGCAATATTTA
>PKSZ01000040.1 GCA_002869425.1 Marinilabiliales bacterium | reverse complement strand
TCATTAAATCACGACGCCAGAAACGCCCCGAAACACAAACACATGAACGAACGAGAATGGGTAAAGAGAACAATGTTCCGTAATGGGCAGCAATTTGACTTTATGTTGTCGTGTTCCATTTTTTATCTACAACTCCCGTAGCAGCAGCCGCGAGTATTTTACGATGCTGCAGAGAAGGATGGAGTTAGAAATGTGATAATACAAACAACACATCAATCATGTCTAAACAAACAATAATCGATGCAGAAGCGAGGAAAACAGCCCTTGAGTTACTAAGTAATAATCCATCAGTACATATTTCTCATTATAAAAAACTCCTTGATTCACTAAGTTCCCTTTTCATAATCAGAAGGAAAAAACAGCTTAATGATTTTCCCAATGAAAGATTGTATTATATCAATCTCATAACTCAGAAGTTCCTTCTTCATGGCTCGTCCATAAAAAAACTTTTATCAGGAATAACAATTGAATCTAAGAGTAACAATTTAGCTGTTCCTATTACAGATCCATTTTCGATTTATGTTTTAACAAGAGCTATGATAGAGGCATATTTACTCCAAAACTACTTATCGAACATAAAGATTGATAAAGATACTCTAGATGGCAGGTTTGATATTTGGATGCGATATGGTTTGACGAAAAGAGGTACAGAATATAATTCCGATGAGGCCAAAATAGTTATGCAATCTGATCAGGAAACAATTAAACAACTTGACTGCAACATAAAAAAAAGAGATTTCTATAATAAATTACCTGAGGACAAAAAAGCCACGTTTTTCAAAACCATTAATAAAGAATGGAAGATCATTTTTAACGAAACAACATTTCATCCAGTTAGTTGGAAGCGATTACTGGAAGAGTCCGGCCTAAAATCACAATTAACGGATAAAATATATAATTTTCTTTCATGGCATGCACATACGCAAAGCATCTCTATTCTCCAATTAAGGAACATGTGGGGCTCAAATTTTGATGTAACATCAATTCTAACATCAATTAAAGAATTAAGCATTTTCATTTCCTTTATTATTTCTGATCTTGTATTGTCTGATAAGGATTTTCGTACATCGTATAATGAGCTTAACAAAGAAATGAAAACACTAATTTATCTTAATTGCATTGGCTTTCGTGATGAAGCATATTTAATAGAGAAGATAGCAATCTAACATATAAAGAACTATTTTTATCATTATTTACATGGCATATATCTGAGTTATATTGATTCATATTTTTCCTACATTTACACCTGAAATCAAATCTACTAAATCATGTCAAAGACCAAAGAAATATACTATTTCAACAGCACTGAAAATCCCTATCCTTTTTTTAAGAAAAAACAAGTCATAACTTTAACACATTATAACGAGCAGATTTTGAATCTCTCATAAAACAAAAAGTGCTTTTCGCACAACAAAATGAATGATTTAAACGTTAAATATAAACCTGTAGGTTGATTTTATGGAAATTGTTTCTATTTTTGGCAAAAATTTGTTTGCAATAAAACACACAGGGGAAGAAAAAGATGAGTTTTCCAGATTATTTGAATTATGGCAGGATCCTGAGTATTTGGAAGACTTTTTTGAAAACAATATGGATGATTTAGGAAATGGATTCTGGGGTTCGATAAGTATTGAGAAAGCAATTTTTAAAACTTTTGAATATGCCAAAGAATTTGAAAAAACTTTGCTCGACTTGTCTGAGAAAAGCTCTTCCGGACAAATTGATGGACTTAAAATAATATTTAAACCGTTATACGACACTCAATATCTAACAACATCATTTAAAAAGAGTAAAGCAAAACAAACCTGGCTTAGATTATATGCATTACGTGTAGAAGATGATGTTTATATTATTACTGGTGGAGCAATAAAATTAACACAGAAAATGCAAGACCGGAAACATACAGATCTTGAATTAAAAAAATTAGAAAACTGCAGAAGATTTTTAATAGATCTGGGAATTGTGGATGTAAATGGTGTCATAGAAGAGATTGAAAGCTAATAATATGGGAAACGCACTGAATAAATTAAATAAATTAGCCTCAAATAAGGTTTCAGCATGGAAAGAAGAGGCTATAGAACGGCAAAACAACACTGATTGGACTGAGCGTTCTTTTAAAATTGCTGTCAAAATTTTAAGAGAGATAAG
>PKSZ01000081.1 GCA_002869425.1 Marinilabiliales bacterium | reverse complement strand
TTAACGAAGAAAATTACCGAAAAATACAAAAACAGCAAGCCAGATATGAGTATGAAAAGAAGCGTTCTGTGGATAGCCTTAAGCATATTAGTCAAATTCGCA
Organism: Marinilabiliales bacterium; assembly: GCA_002869425.1. Lineage (GTDB taxonomy): Bacteria > Bacteroidota > Bacteroidia > Bacteroidales > BM523 > BM523. Next base: position 2,047 of record PKSZ01000081.1, on the reverse strand, counting down.
TCAAAGATTTGGAACTGGCAAAATCTGAAAACGAAAAAGAGAAACAACAATTGTTGATTTATACATTTATAATTGGTCTTATTTTGATTGCTGCTTTTGCCATTCTTATTTTGCGAATGTTTGTTCAGAAGAAAAAGGCAAATAGCTTACTGGAAGATCGCAATGCCGCTATTATTCAGCAAAAGGAAGAGATTGAAAGTCAACGTGATGAAATACAGGCACAAAGAGATACAGTTACAAAGCAAAAAGAAGAAATTGAATTAATACATGAGGAGGTCTCACAAAGTATTGATTATGCTACACGTATACAATCTTCTATTTTGCCAGAACAAAAGGTGTTGAATAATTTCATGGAAAATCATTTTGTGATTTTTATGCCGAAGGATAAAGTCAGCGGCGATTTTTACTGGTGGGCTCATATTGAAGACCATACAGTAATTACTGTTGCCGATTGTACCGGACATGGAGTCCCCGGGGCTTTTATGAGTATGCTGGGGGTGTCTTTTCTTCGGGAAATTGTAACCAAAGAATATATAACACATCCAGGAGTTATCCTACGAAAGTTAAGAAAAGAAATAATCAAGTCGCTGAAGCAATCCGGTGAACTTGGATCACAGAAAGATGGAATGGATATGAGCCTTGTTTCCTTAGATCATAAAGAAGGAAATCATATGTGGGCAGGTGCAAATAATCCTCTATACCTGATAAAAAATAATGAGCAGAGTGAAGTGAGTTTTATGGAGATTAAAGGCGATAAAATGCCCATTGCCATATACGAAAGAATGGAACGATTTACCACTCATGAATTGAAGCTTGAAAAGGGCGATCGCCTTTATTTGTTTTCCGATGGCTATCCCGACCAGTTTGGTGGAACCAAAGGGAAGAAATACAAGTATAAGGCATTCAAAAAATTAATAACGGAAACAGTTTCATTATCAATGGATGCTCAGTGTGAAAAAATGGAAAACGAACTTCATAGCTGGATGTTTGATTATGGAAAGAATTACGAGCAAATAGATGATATCACTGTGCTTGGCATTGAACTATAATTAGTGAATTTTATTGCTTGTAAATCATTAATAATTAGTAAGTAAATCAGTTGAATACTTGGTTTTTATCTGCTTTGTTCCTACATTTACATAAAGTGACACTTTTAAAGTTTCATGTGTACTCATCATTATTGTAAGTATCAGTAAGACAGGTGTGGAAGGTGACTTACTTTTGATAAGTTATAATAGGATTTTATTAACTTAACAATTAAAGTAAAATGACAAATTTATCCCTATTTAAAGCTTTGTTAATTGTGTTTTTCATGCTTGGCTCATACCTTTATGCCCAAACACCACAAGCATTTAAGTATCAAGCTGTAATTCGCAATAATAGTGGTCATGTTATTCAAAACCAACATATAAGCCTGAGAATTGGAATATTGGAAGGAACAGCAAGCGGAAATTCTGTGTACTCTGAAGAGCATGCAATTGTTTCTAACGATTTTGGTCTTGTAAATCTGGTAATAGGTAATGGAAATGTAATTTCAGGAGATTTTGAAAGTATTCCATGGGGAGAAAACAACTTTTTTTTACAAGTAGAAATGGATACTCTGGGTGGTAATGCATTTCAGATGGTTGGAACCAGTCAGCTGTTGAGTGTACCATATGCAATTTATGCTGATCAGGCAAGTCTGGCACAACAAGCGCAATTAGCAGATCAGGCAGTGACTGCAACATATGTTGATTCCACATTATGGAAAAAAAGTTTGGATGATATATATTATAATCAGGGAAATGTTCGTGTTGGAACAGGCTCAATAGGTTCAACAGGAAAACTGCAGGTTATGAGTGATGCTTCTGCAGGGGTAGACGACGTTATTTTTTGTGTGCAAAATGCAAATGGAGATACTGTATTTGCAGTATTTCAGGAAGGAGTACGTATCTGGGTTTCCGATAATGGAACAGGAAACAAGGCTGCAGGAAACAGAGGTGGATTTGCTGTTGGTGGCTTTAGTCCTGCCAAAGTGATAACCAACGAATATCTAAGGGTTACACCA
>PKSZ01000381.1 GCA_002869425.1 Marinilabiliales bacterium | reverse complement strand
CTGGTTTTGAACTGACAGAACAAGCAGCACCTGCTGTAATTAATTCAGCAAATGCTACAGTTGATGTTTCCGTAATGCCTGGAACTGATGTTACAAATTTAATTCCTACAGTTACAGTTTCAACAGGAGCAACTGTTGTTCCTGCAAGTGGTGTAGCTCAGGATTTTACGACTCCTGTAACATATACTGTTACTGCAGAAGATGGTTCAACTGAAAAAGCCTGGACTGTTACTGTAAGCTCAGTTTCTATGGTTGATATTTATGACATTCAGTATACAGCTGATGCTTCAGGCGATTCACCATATATTACTCAAACAGTTCTTACTGGAGGTATTGTAACTGCAACAAAAACTGGTGCATACTGGGTTCAGTCTGGTACAGGACCTTGGTCAGGTGCATATGTATATGATGCTGCTAATACCCCGAATATTGGTGATAGTATTACTTTTACATGTGAAGTTACTGAATATTATGACCTTACTGAATTGACCAATGTTAGTGGTTATACTGTTGTTTCAACAGGAAATACTGTTCCGGCAACTGTAATTGGTACAGGTGATGCAAGTGCAGAAATGTACGAAAGTGTTCTTGTTAAATTTGAAACTGCAGAATGTGTTGATGCCAATGTTGGTTATGGAATGTGGAACATTAACAATGGCGCTACATTAGCAGATACGGTTTATGTTGATGATGATTTGTATGCTTATACACCAACACAGGGAACAAATTATGATGTAACTGGTGTTATGTATTACAGTTATTCTGAATGGAAAGCTTTGCCAAGAAATGCAAATGATGTTATTGAAAGTGGTTCTGCAGGTTCACAGGCAGAGATTGTTACTTTCACTTTTGCTGAGCAAACAGGTCCTGCTACAATTACTAGTGCAGGAGGTACAGTAGCTATTGAAGTAGCCAACGGAACAGACGTAACAAATCTTACTCCTACAATTACAGTATCAACCGGAGCAACTATTGATCCTGCTTCTGGTGTTGCACAAGATTTCTCATCAGCTTTTACATATACAGTTACAGCTCAGGATGCAACTACTAAGGTATGGACAGTTACTGTAACTGAAGCAAGTGCTAGTGGCTATACTTCTATTTATGATATTCAGTACACTGCTGATGCATCCGGAGATTCTCCTTATGCTACACAAACTGTTGAAACAGGTGGTATTGTTACAGGAGTAAAATCAGGCGCATATTGGATGCAGTCAGGAACTGGACCATGGACTGGAATTTATGTGTTTGATATGAACAATACACCAAGTGTTGGTGATAGCGTTACATTCTCTGCTGAGGTTTCAGAATATTATAACCTTACAGAACTTTCATATGTAACAAATTACAATGTAGTTTCTAGTGGAAATGTAGTTCCTGAAACTGTTATTGGTACAGGTGACGGTGGACAGGAAATGTATGAAAGTGTTCTTGTAAAGTTCGAATCAGCAGAATGTGTTAATGCAAATGCTGGTTATGGAATGTGGACTATCAATAATGGTACGCCAACAACGGATGATCTTTACGTAGATGACGATCTGTATGCTTACACTCCAACACAAGGAACAAGCTATGATGTAACAGGAATTATGTATTATAACTTTAGCGAGTGGAAAGTGATTCCTCGTGATGTAAATGATGTTACTGTATTAGGAATTAATGAGATTAACGGTACCTCTGGAATTTCAATGTATCCAAATCCTACTGATTCTTATATAGTATTAGAAAATATGAATGAAGGATCAGTTATTACAATTACAGATGTAACTGGTAAGACTGTTATTAGTGAGGAGTCTTCTTCAGTAATATCAAAAATTGATGTTTCATCATTGGAATCAGGTGTGTATTTTATTTCAGTTGTTTCATCTGAAGGAAATGCATCTGGATCATTGATTAAGAAATAATATATTTATTGTTTAATGAAAGGGGGCGAATGCCCCCTTTTTTATAATATTTCAGTCATGCACAAGATTTATGTTGCTGGTGAGTTTGTCAGTACAGAAAAAAAACTGGATGTAATCAATCCTTTTGATAATAGCAAGGTCAGTTCTACATTTATTGCAGGGGCAGAAGAATTGGAAAAAGCCATTCTTTCTGCACAGAAGGCATCTGCAATCATGAAAGAGATGCCTGCATATAAAAAGTATGAAATATTGATGCAGATAGCAGTTGACATAAATATTGAGAAATTGCATTTGGCAGATATATTAGCAAAAGAAGCTGGAAAGCCATTGAAATATGCCTACGGAGAAATCGATAGGGCTGTTCAGACTTTTATTGTTGCTGCTGAAGAGGCCAAAAGATTACCTGCGGAATATTTGAGCATTGACTGGACTCCTGCAGGAGAAGGTAAAGAAGCAGTTGTTAAATATTTTCCAATAGGACTTGTGGCCGGAATAGCACCCTTTAATTTCCCCTTGAACCTTGCTGTTCATAAAATTGCACCTGCTATTGCTGCAGGTAATTGTATAATACTAAAACCTGCACGATCTACACCTTTATCAACCTTGGAGCTGGCTCGGATAATTAATAAAACAGACTTGCCTAAAGGTGCTGTCTCAATTCTACCTATGGACAGGGAGGCAGGAAACCAACTGGTTACGGATGAAAGGTTTAAAATGTTGTCCTTCACTGGATCACCAGAAGTAGGATGGAAGATGAAATCACAGGCTGGTAACAAGAAGGTTGCGCTTGAGTTGGGAGGAAATGCCGGAGTCATTGTTACAAAATCAGCAGATATTGAAGAAGCTGTTAAGAGGTGTATAATAGGTAGTTATGCATATCAGGGACAGGTATGTATTCATGTGCAGAGGATATATGTTGATGAGGATGTCTTTGATGAGTTTGCCGATAGTTTTGTAAAGAAAGTAAAAGATATTAAGCAAGGTAATCCATTGGAAGAGGATACAGAAATAACATCTATGATAGATGAGGAAAATGCAATTCGCATAGATAATTGGGTTGCAGATGCTGTACAAAAAGGCGCAAAAATTCTTACTGGAGGAAAACGAAAAGGAACATATTATGAGCCTACAGTTCTTACGCATACAAACTCGGAGATGAATGTATGCGCTATGGAAGTATTTGGTCCCGTGGTAAGTCTAGAAAAGTATACCAATTATGAAGATGCATTACAATCTGTTAATTCCGGAAGGTACGGTTTGCAGGCGGGTGTTTTTACGGATAGCATAGATGAAATGAATAAAGCCTATTATTTGCTCGACGTGGGTGGTGTTATTATTAATGATATTCCCACTTTTCGGGTAGATCATATGCCATATGGAGGAGTAAAAGATTCAGGTTTTGGCAGGGAAGGTATAAAATATGCCATTCATGAAATGATGGAGCCAAAATTATTGGTGAAAAACAAGTAAAATAAGTGCCCCAGGGCATTTAAAGAGATGCACAAATGCCTGTCATGATTGAAATCAGATCAGTGACACTCATTGTTTTTTTATTTGCTTACAAAAGCATAACAGCTTTGCGTGCATAGTCCGCAATTGGTGCATTTAGAATAATCTATTTCAGGTGCACTGTATGGACTCTTTTGACTGATTGCACCTGCCGGACACATTCTGACAGTTGGGCAGGAATGGTTTTTAGGACAAAATTTCTCTTCTACTTTAATAGTTCCCATAATTCTTTTTTTTGCAAATATATAAAAATACAAATATATAGATATGCAAAATTCTATATTATTCTATAATTTTAATTTCCACCCGCCTGTTTTGGGCTCGTCCGACTTCATCTTTATTTGTCGCGATGGGTTCACTGCTTCCGAAACCTCTGCTCTTTAGTCTTTCCTGATTGATTCCCTTATCTATAAGATAATCTACAACCGCTTGTGCTCTTTCTTCAGATAATAGCTTGTTGTATTCCTTACTTCCAACATTGTCTGTATGACCACTAATTTCAATTATATGCTGGTTTTGTTTCAGAAACCTGTAAAGTTTTTCCAATTCAGGAAATGATTTTTTTAGTATTATCGCTTCATCAAAATCAAAAAAGATATTTTCAAGGATGATAGATTCTCCTTTTTGTAGTTTTGAAAAATCATTCACTTTATTTTTTTCATCCACTTCTGTTTTTTCAGCTACTCTAACCAGTATGTCATCAATATAGTAGTATGCTTCATCCTGACTAAGTAGTTTTTTGTTATTGCAAGCCTCAACCGTGCGTATTTTTGTATCAGCATCTTTATGAAAATTACCAATGATCATTACTTCATGTGGATATTTAGCCGTAAAAAAACCTGATATTTTTGTCCATTCTTTTGACTCAGTTACAACTTCTTCAGCATTAATTTGGGGATTATTGTAAAATGACCTTGTACTTTTCCTGTTTATTAATTTGCCGGTGAAAAATACTCCAATATTGTTACTAGCCGTTTCAACAAGGCAAGATCTGCACACCCAAAATTCTACATAATATCTGTTTCCGGGAATAAGAGGTTCTTTGAGTTTTGTTTGCAAATATTCGTGATATTCAGATCCTCTGTACATTCCATATGTGTAGATACCCACCATGTTGCTACCTGTTCTTGGTATTTGGTGGCCTGCTGAAGTTTTAATTGATCCTGGTGAACACGCATAGGTCCAGCATTTTTCATCAACCTGTGTGCTAAATATATCAGGAGATGCAGCTGAAGGCATGCTCCAGTATTTTGTGGAAAAGTCCTCAAAAGCACCAATCATAATACGTGAACATAGATAAAATTCAACCTCTTCAAAGCTCGGGTTTTGAACAATGTTTTGAGCTTGTAAACAAACGGAAAAGAACAATATTGCAATAAAAATGTTGATCCTCACTTTGATGCTTGATTTTGAGTCCAGTCTTTCTTAAGAGTGCTATATACCAGTGAATTACAGAAGTTGCCCCGGATGAGAAAGTTTTCTCGTAAAATTCCTTCTTTTTGATATCCTAATTTTTGAAATATTCTTTCCGATGCTTTATGTTTTTCAAATAACTGTGCTTCAATCCTGTTGATATCGAAATTGTTGAATACAAAATCTGTAAATATTTTGTAAGCCTTGGTTGATATGCCCATATTCCAGTATTTGTCTGACAATATGCTCCCTATGCTACAGAATTTATGCTTGTGGTTAATATTGTATATACCTATTTTACCAATAAGCTTGTCATTGTTTTGGATAAAAATACCCCTATAGCAGGATTTGTTATCTTCTTCTTCTCTTTGTAATTGTGAAATATTTGAAAGTGCTTCGATTTTAGAATGAATAATTCTGGCATCCGAATACAGCATTATTTTTGGACTGGAATGAAGCATCCACAATTCATTTGCGTGCTTTTCTTCAATTTTATCCAGGAATATATGTTTGTTGATTTCACTCATTTTAGTTTAACTCTTCTCTTTGTTCCTGAATTATTTCCAATTCATAACTGTGCTCTTCCCACTCTTTCATCTTTTTTGCAAGGTTCTGCTTTAACTCTTCATAATTTATAGAAAGTTGATCGTAATCAATTTCTGCAGATTGATTACCAGCCATTTTTTCTTCGAGATCGGCTATGGTCAATTCCAGTTCATTGATTTTATCCTCTGTATTTTTTATTTTGCTTTCTGTTTTTCGTATTTCCCGGTCAAGATTTTTACGTTTTTCATAAATCTCTTTATTGTCAGAGATTTGTCTTGAATTTTCTTTTTGTTTTTCAGCCTTCTTTTTTTCAATTTCTTTTAGACTGGAGAGTTTTCTTTTGCGTAAGAATTCGAAAATACCTCCCGTAAATTCTTTGATTTTGTGATTTTTGAATTCTATAATTTTGTCCACCAATCCATTCAGAAAATAACGGTCATGCGAAACAAGAATCAGTGTTCCATCATAATTTTGCAATGCTTTTTTAAGGATATCTTTGGATGTCATATCAAGATGGTTGGTTGGTTCATCCAGTACCAATAAATTGTAAGGATGAAGCAATAGTTTTGCAAGTGCAAGTCGTGATCTTTCCCCTCCTGAAAGAACCTTAACTTTCTTGTCAACATCCTCTCCACTAAAAAGGAAAGCCCCCAGAATATCTCTAAGCTTTGTTCTAATGTCACCAACAGCTATATCATCAAGTGTCTGGAATACTGTTTTTGACTCATCCAGCAATTCATCCTGGTTTTGGGCATAATACCCGATTTCAATATTGTGACCCAGTTTAAAAGTACCAGTGTATGGAAGCTGATCTGCAATAATTCTGGAAAATGTTGTCTTACCTTCTCCGTTTTTTCCTATAAATGCAACCTTTTCCCCTCTTTCTATAATAAAATCAATACCATTCAAAACCAGAAGGTCACCATAATTTTTACTGAGATTTTCTGTTTCAACTACTACAGCACCGCCCCTGGGAGCTGGTGGAAATTTGAAATGAATTTTTGCATTTTCAGTTTCATCAATTTCTATTCTTTCCAGTTTGTCCAACTGCTTAATTCTACTTTGAACCTGATTTGCCTTTGTTGCTTTATATCGGAATCTTTCAATAAATTTCTCCGATTCTTCAATTAGTTTTTGCTGATTTCTATAGGCCGCTTCCTGTTGTTGGATTCTTTCTTTTCTAAGCTCAGTAAATTTGGAGTAACTTACTTTATAGTCATATATTTTTCCTACGGCAATTTCTATGGTTCTGCTTGTTACATTATCCAGGAATGTTCGGTCGTGCGAAATCAGAACAACTGCTCCGGGATAATCTGATAAAAATTCTTCAAGCCATTGAATTGATTCAATATCTAAGTGATTGGTTGGTTCATCCAGCAGCAATACATCCGGCTTTTGAAGAAGTGTTTTGGCCAGTTCAATTCTCATTCTCCAACCCCCACTAAATTCTTTGGTTTGCCTTTCAAAATCTGATCTTTGGAAACCAAGACCTGTAAGGGTTTGTTCAATGGTCGCTTCTATGGATTCTCCGCTAAGTAAATTGTATCGTTCTGTTTTGTGACTGAGATTTTCAATTAATTTAAGATAGCTTTCAGACTCATAGTCTGTTCTGTCTGCAATCTGTTGGTTAAGCATATGAATGTCTCTTTCCAATTGAATAACTTCATCAAATGCTTTTTTTGTTTCACTGTATAAGTCAACAGTATTTTCAACCTTCATTTGTTGAGGGAGGTATCCAAAATTTATATCATTTGGAAAATTAATATGTCCTTCTGTTGCTGATTGAATACCAAGAATGATTTTTAGAAGCGTACTTTTTCCTGCTCCGTTCTTTCCAACTAGTCCAATCCTGTCTTTGGGGTTTATCATAAAGGAAATATTCGAGAACAACTCAAACCCGCCAAATGAAACCGATATTTGCTCTAATGAAATCATTTTGTAAACCGAATATAAATTTACTTTAAATAGTTCTGTATAAGAATTAACAGAAGCCAAAATAAAGCTTTAAATTCAAATCTTCAAGTAATTCCAACACAGAGCTCAAATTGCATCAGAATTTTCAATAAAATTGGTAATTTTGAATTGTGAATATGAAAGGGATAAAGCGGCTAGTTTTTAATAAGTGGTTTTTGTATAGCCTTGCATTTGCTGGCTTACTTGTTCTTGTGAGTAACTGGCGAATTAGTTTTTTTAGTCAGGCATATTTGTATGATGATGTTGAGAAAGTACCATACAATAAGGTATGTCTTGTATTGGGGACAAGTGAATATTTATCACAAGGAGGAAAAAATCCATATTTCTCATACAGGATTGATGCGGCAGTGGAATTATATGAGAACAATAAGATTGACTACATAATTGTAAGTGGAGATAATGGAACAAAGTATTATAACGAACCCTTAAAAATGAAGAAAGCATTAATGAAAAGGGGGGTTTCTGAAAAGAAGATTTATTTGGATTATGCTGGGTTTCGAACCTTGGATTCAGTGGTTAGAGCCAAAGAAATTTTTGGACAGACGAAAATAACGATTGTTAGTCAAAAGTTTCATAATCAAAGAGCTGTGTATATTGCACATAAAAAAGGAATAGAGGCAATTGGGTATAATGCACAGGATGTTGGGAAGCGTGCAGGTTTTAAAACCCGTGTTCGTGAAGTTTTTGCGAGAGTAAAAGTGATGCTCGATCTTCATTTATTAAATAAACAGCCTCATTTTCTGGGTGAAAAGATTTATATTCCATAGCTTTAATAATTACTAAAAAAAACTTATTGTGGCAAGAAGGAGAAGACATCCTTTATACAAGGAAGTAGAAATTACAAGTGTGGCAGCAGAGGGTAAGGCCATAGCCAGAATTGATGATCTGGTTGTATTTGTTGTTAACACGGTTCCGGGTGATATTGTGGATGTTCAGGTAAACAAAAAACGAAAAAGCTACAGGGAAGGATATCCTGTGAAATTTCATAAGTATTCTGAGCTTCGAATTGAGCCTTTTTGTGCACATTTTGAGTTTTGTGGTGGATGCAAATGGCAGCAACTGCCATATGAGGAACAGCTTAATTTTAAGGAAAAGCAGGTTCTCGATCAGTTGGAACGAATTGGTAAAGTGGAAGGTCTGGAAACAAAGAAAATTTTACCTTCATCAAAGACGCAGTACTACAGAAACAAACTTGAATATTCATTTAGCAATAAGCGCTGGCTTACAAATGATGAAATTGATACTTTAGGTGATAATCCAGATCTTCGGGCATTGGGTTTTCATGTGCCAGGAAAATTTGATAAAATTATTGATATAGAGCATTGCTATTTACAGCCGGAACCAAGCAATAAAATCAGGAATTTTGTAAATCAGTATGCACGGAGTCATGGGCTTGATTTTTTCGATATTAGGAAACAGGAAGGCTTCCTTCGTAGCTTGATTGTACGTAATACAAGTGAGGGGCAGGTCATGGTAATATTTGTCCTGTACTACGAAGATGAGGAAAAAAGAATAGATTTATTGTGTGCACTGAAAGAGGAATTTCCTGAAATTGATTCTATTATGTACGTCATTAATGGAAAACCAAACGAAACCATTTCAGATCTGGAAGTAAAATTGTATGAGGGAAACGATTTCATTACAGAGAAAATGGAGGACCTGAAATTCAGAATAGGACCAAAATCTTTTTTTCAGACCAATACTGATCAATCTTATGAGTTGTATAAACTGGTTAGGGAATACTGTAATTTACAGGGAAGTGAAGTGGTTTACGACTTATATACAGGTACGGGAACGATTGCAAATTTTGTGGCCCGTTCAGCCAGCAAAGTTGTTGGGATTGAATATATTGAAGAAGCTGTAGCGGATGCAAGAAAAAACAGTGATCTCAATGAAATTTCCAATACTGATTTTGTAGCAGGCGACATGAAAGATGTTCTTACAGAGGAATTTATTGAAATTAATGGGAGACCAGATGTGGTAATACTTGATCCTCCAAGAGCCGGGATACACCCGGATGTGATAAAAGTTCTGCTCAATACTCATGCTAAACGAATTGTATATGTTAGTTGTAATCCGGCAACGCAGGCTAGGGATATCCGATTGTTGTCTGAGAAATATAAAACCATTTTGATTCATCCGGTTGATATGTTTCCGCATACACACCATGTTGAGAATATTGCAGTATTGGAATTGGAATAAATAATGATCATATGCCAGATTTAACAGAATTTAAAAAATTTAAACCATTACAAGCACCTCTTGAGTTAGAAGATTTTAAGGTGTTGTATGGTGCCAATTATTTTAGTGGAGGACCGGTTGTCAGGTTTAGAGTGAACCTGGGAGTTTATGATGAAGTATTTACCAATGAAATACAAGGTTTTTACAATAAATTGAAGACGCTGGTGCCTTCATTATACGAGCATCATTGTAGTGTTGGAAAGCCTGGCGGATTTTTACTAAGAATTAAAAGGGGAACTCTTTTAGGACATGTAATGGAACATCTTGCCATTGAGTTACAAACTATGGCAGGAATGGATGTAGGATTTGGAAAAACACGAATGACACAAAAACAGGGTGTGTACAATGTGGTTTTTCGATATTTTGATGAAATTGCTGGTATCTATGCTGGCAAGGCATCTTTACATATTTTAAATTCGATTCTTACAAATCAGGTATGCAATGTAAATGAGTTTGTTGATCATCTGATTATTATTAGGGAAAAACGATTATTGGGTTTTAGTACTCAGGCTATTGTAGATGAGGCAGATATGCGGGGTATTCCCAGTTTTAGGTTAAATAAATATAATCTTGTTCAGCTGGGAATGGGAAAATACAGGAAAATAATTCGAGCAACCATAACAGGCAATACAAGTCTTATTGGCGTAGAAACAACTGATGATAAGTTTCGTACTACCCAGATCCTTGGTGAAGCAGGTGTTCCGGTTCCCAAAAGGATTATTACTGAGGAATATGTGAATGCAAAACAGTTTTTCAATGAACTGAATAAACCTGTTGTTGTGAAGCCGGCAACGGGATATCAGGGTAAAGGTATTTCTGTTGATATAAAAGATGAATCTCTATTGCAGAGAGCTTTTCTACATGCTGCTGAGTTTGATGCTGAAGTTGTGGTTCAGGAGTATATTCCTGGAAAATCTTATCGCTTGCTTGTTGTTAATAATCAGTGTGTGGCGGCTGTGGAATTGGTCCCTCCGGAAATTATAGGTAATGGAACTTCTTCTGTGCAGGAGCTGATTAATATGTTAAACAGCGAGCCGGGAAGAGAGTATGGAGATAAAGGTAAAAGCTCAATTATTGAAGTAGATGAAGAGGTTTTGTATCAACTTGAAATCAACGGTTTGGATTTGAATTCTGTTTTACCGGAAAATAAAAAAGTGGTTTTGAGGAATAGTGGTAATCTGCGTTTGGGTGGTATTTCGGTTGATGTGACAGATGAAGTTGCGGCAATTAATCGCTATATGGCAGAAAGGATAAGTCGTATTCTTAATTTAGATGTAGCTGGAATTGATATCTTATCAGATGATATTTCTATTCCTGTAACAGAAAACAATGCAGTGGTAGTGGAGGTTAATGCTGCACCGGATTTAAAGATGCATATAAGCCCTGTAAAAGGCGAGCCTCGCTTGGTACAGAAGAACTTTGTAGATATGCTATTTCCGGAAGGTGAAGAGTGTAAGATACCTGTAATGTCTGTAACAGGGTCTTTTGGCAAAAGAGATACTGCATTATTGCTGGATGGTTTTCTAAACGAGATGGGATATGATGTAGGAAGGGTAAGCAGGGATGGCGTGTTTATTTCTGGAAGGCAAATTGTTAATCAACCTTCTGCAAAAGCAGATGTAATGCGTATGATTATGCATGATCCAACAGTTGATTGTGCCGTGTTTGAGACTACAGTAGAGTCAATTCTTTCTGCAGGATTGGGATATAATTTTGCAGACATAGGAATTGTGTTGAATCTTGATAAAAATAAAAAGGATTACTTTGAATATGATCATGTGTTTGATCTTGATGATATTGCTTATGCAAAATCTGTGGTTGCGGAAGAAGTATACGAAGATGGCTATAGTATATTGAATGCAGATGATCCGCTAATATCGGAAATGAGTGAGCGCTTATATAGTAATCCAGCCTGGTTTAGCCTTAATGCAAAAAATGAAATATTGAAAGCACATATGGAAAGCAATGGATATGCAGCTTACATTGATTCAGGTCGAATTTTTGTATTTAAGGGAACAGAAAGATTGTCAGATCTTAATATTCAAGAAATTCCCTATTTGAAGACAGGCAATATTGTACAAAGAAAGCAGGTTGTTCTGGCTTCTTTATTAGCGCTTATTATTCGGGGAGCCGAAATAGAAAAGCTAAAAAAGTATATATGTCTCTTTAATCCGGGTAACTAAGCTTTTTCTTTCAGCAAAACATAATTAAGCAAATCCATTGTGTTTTCGAAATAGGTAAATTTTAATCCACCCAGGTATCTTTCATTGATTTGCTCAATATCTTTTTTATTATCTACTGACAAAATAATTTCTTTCACATCTGCTCTTTTGGCAGCCAGAATTTTTTCTTTGATTCCACCAACCGGGAGTATTTTACCTCGGAGTGTAATTTCTCCGGTCATGGCAATATGTTTCCTGATTTTTCTTCTTGTAAGTGCAGAAGCAATGCTTGTAGCCATGGTTACACCAGCCGATGGACCGTCTTTGGGGATAGCCCCTTCCGGTACATGAATGTGTATGTTCTGTTTGTCAAAGATTTCCGAATCCAGTTTAAATTCATCGTTATGTGCTTTGATGTATTCCAGTGCAATGGTTGCAGATTCTTTCATAACATCGCCCAGATTACCCGTAAGTGTTAACCTTCCTTTACCGCTACTTACACTTGTTTCAATAAACAGAATTTCGCCTCCAGTACTTGTCCATGCAAGACCTGTAGCTACACCTGCATATTTGTTGCCCTGATATTTATCTTTGATGTATTCCGGAGGTCCCAGAATTTCTTTAATGTCTTCAACTGTTAGTTTGGTTACCAAATTAGATTTGTAGGCTATTTTTTTGGCAATATTTCTGCATATTTTAGCAATTTTTTTGTCAAGTTCCCGAACACCTGATTCTTTAGTATAGTTCTCAATTACTTCTTCGAGAACTTTTTTAGTAAATGACAATTGCTTCTTTTTAATACCATGCGCTTCAAGTTGTTTCGGAATAAGATGGCGTTTGGCAATCTCCACTTTTTCTTCAACGATATATCCTGAAATATTGATCATTTCCATCCTGTCGCGCAGTGCAGGATTTATTGTTGAAACAGTATTTGCAGTGGCAATGAACATTACTTTAGATAAATCATATTCTACCTCAAGGTAATTGTCATAAAAATTTGTGTTTTGTTCGGGATCAAGAACCTCAAGAAGAGCAAAGCTTGGATCTCCTTTAAAGTCATGACCAACTTTATCAATTTCGTCCAACATAAACACAGGATTTGAAGAACCCACTTTTTTCATGCTTTGTACAATTCTTCCGGGCATGGCGCCAATGTATGTTTTTCTGTGTCCGCGAATTTCAGACTCGTCATGCAGACCGCCCAATGACATTCT
>PKSZ01000552.1 GCA_002869425.1 Marinilabiliales bacterium | reverse complement strand
CATTGTCAAAGAAAAAGACAGGTATTATGACAGGTTTAATGGGAGAGTTATTTTTCCAATTCATAGTATATCCGGACAGGTTATCGGATTTGGAGGAAGAATTTTAAAGACTGATGCCAAGGCGGCCAAATATTTAAATTCTCCGGAATCTGAAATTTATCATAAGAGTAAAGTTCTCTATGGATTATATTTTGCCAAGAAAAAAATCATTCAACAAGATAAATGCTACCTGGTTGAAGGATATACAGATGTAATATCTCTCTATCAAAGTGGAATTGAAAATGTAGTTGCATCCTCGGGAACATCTTTGACAGTAGAACAAATCAGGTTAATTAAAAGATTTACCAAAAACATCACCATTTTATATGATGGTGACGAAGCAGGAATAAAGGCTTCATTAAGAGGTATTGATTTGATTCTTGAAGAAGGAATGAATGTAAAAATTCTTCTATTTCCTGAAGGGGAAGATCCGGATTCATTTTCAAAACAACATAGTTCTGCAGAATTTTTGGAATACATCATAAACAATGAGCAGGATTTTATCAACTTCAAAACCCGATTATTGCTTACTTCAGCCAGTAGTGATCCCATAAAAAAAGCAGGAGTTATTACGGATCTTGTTAAGACCATATCTGTAATACCAGATCACATTACAAGAACCATTTACATCAAAGAATGCAGTAAACAATTAGAGATTGAAGAACAAATTCTTTATACAGAAATCTCAAAAAGAAAAAGGAAAAAAGCAGATCAGAATTACAAGAAAAAAAATGAACTGCTCAGGAAAAAGCAAGAAACAACACCCAATAAGCCAAGTAACACAAAAGACTTTGAAATAGAAGAGCGCGAAATAATCAGGTTATTGCTAAAATATGGCAATCAAATATTATTTCCTGAAGATAATAACAATGTAGATCCGGACGATTGCCCTTTGGTTTATGAATATATTATAGCTGAACTGGAAGCAGATAATATCGAATTTAAAACACCTGTGTTCCGACTAATTTACAACAATTACAAAGAAAAATTATCTGAAGGCAATTCTATTGCAATTAAGCAATTTATCAATCACCCTAATCCAGAGATTGGAAAAATTTCTGCCGATTTATTGAGCAATAAGTACATATTAAGCAAATTTTTCACTGATAAAGGTAGTAGAGTTGAGACAGAAGAAATGAAACTAAACCTCCTTGTCCCAAAAGCAATAGTTGAGTATAAACACCGAATAATAAATACGCATCTAGATAATATAAAAAACGAAATCAAAGAAGCTCAACGCACACAAAACAACGATGAACTAATTAACCTACAGCAAAAATACCATCAATTATATCAAATAAATATTGCACTAGCACAAAAGCTAGGAGGTCGAATAATTCTGGATTGATAGTTATAAAGTTATAAAAATAGATACCATTCTCAATTATTATATAATCAGTATATGATCAATCAAATTATAAGTTACTTATTTTATCATTATCTATTTCTTTATAAAAAGAGTGTGCATATTTGAATTATTAATTATCAACACAAGATTATATAACCCTGAAGTGAACCTAGAAACATTTATCTTATTTTGACCGCAATAATTTTTAATTTCTCCATGATCAATTAGTTGACCTATATTATTGTAAATTTTGTATGTAGCAGTGCTAAAGCGATCTGTTTCTAACTGGATTACATCAATTGCAGGATTAGGGAATACGACAAAATCATGCTTCTTGTGGTCTATGATATTTGTTCCTTGAACACATGATAAAATGTATGATGGAGATGATGTACTACCAACTGCAATGCCATTTAGTTGACTTCCTGTAATCAATGCTTTGTTCTGAATTATAATGCCATCTCCAAAATCATTTTGGTTCATATCGTAATAGGCAACTAATCCAGATTCATCACCAACTAAAGGATTTGTAAGTCTATTATTTATTTCATCTACTGTTAACGCTTTACTCCAAAATCTTAATTCATCAATTGTGCCATAATAATGCATTCCAAAATTCCCAGATAAAAATTTGTATGCTCCAAGCAATAGCGGTTCATTACTATTATGAACAGGCCCATTGTAACCACTTGTAAAACTACCGGAAATAGGAATTCCGTTTTTATACAATTGAACTGATGCAGAAGTATGAACAACAGCGATAT
>PKSZ01000558.1 GCA_002869425.1 Marinilabiliales bacterium | reverse complement strand
GCTACTCGTTGCTGTGGCCCTCCTGATAGTTAACTTGGTTTATGATGAATGCGGTCTTTAAGTCCCACCATTTCCAATGCTTCAATAGCAAGTCCTTTTGTACTTTTTCTGTCAGAATAAATCAGGGGTAGTTCTACATTCTCAATAGCTGTAGTTTTAGGTAGTAGATGAAATTTTTGGAAAACAAAGCGAATAACTTCATTTCTGATTTTAGCCAACTCAATATCTTTAAGGGAATTAACTTCTCTGTTTTCCAGATAGTATTGCCCACTTGTAGGACGATCAAGCATTCCAAGAATATTCATCATGGTTGATTTCCCAGAACCTGATGCTCCAATTATCGCAACAAAATCTCCTTTTTCAATAGTAAGATCTACCTTATCCAGAGCATTTACTTGCTGGCCACCATCTTTGCCATAGATTTTAGAAATGTTTTTTAATTGTATAATTTGTTTTAATTATTTAGGACGTTAAAACTGTTTAGTACCACTTTATCATTTTCTCTTATACCACTTTTAATCTGTGTGTATAGCTTACCTCTTTTACCTAATGAAACTTTTTTCTTTATCATTTCACTACCGTCATATATGTAAACCACATTAGCTCCGTTATCTTTGGTTATAGCTTTGTTTGGAACTGTAAGAGCATTTGGGATAGAGTCGGTTATAATATCAACTGTAGTTGTCATTTCAGGACGTAACAGTTTTCCAAAATTGTTTGTTATTTCAATAATTGTAATGTAGTTAACAACATTGTCTATTACTTCTGCTTTTGGATAGATTGTTTTAACTAAACCCTGAAATTTAACATCAGCATAAGTATCAACAGAGAATTGAACTTTCTGACCATTTGAAATTGCACTGATATCCGTTTCATCCACATAGGCTCTTACTTCAAGTCTGTCAAGATCTATGATTGTAACAAAAGTTGGCGCAGCAAACATTGCTGCTACTGTTTCACCTTCTTGTGTGGCAATTGAGGCAACAACTCCATTTGTAGGAGCTATAATATTTGTATAATCAAGTTGTACTTTAGCATAATCAACATTTGCCTGTGCTTGCTTTTGTCGGGTTATTGCCAATTCATAGTCTTTAACAGCGTTATCATAGTTTTGCCTGGATGTGAAATTCTTAGAGTAAAGTTCTTTCTGCCTATCTTGTTCAATTTGAGCATATTTTAAGACTGTAGTTGTGTTTTCAAGGTTAGCTAATGCCTGATTGTATTCAGCGAGAAGCTCCATTTCTTCCAATTTTGCCAGTAAATCACCCTTCTTTACTGTGTCACCAACATTAACATAAAGCTTGTCAACAATTCCTGATATTCTTGAGCCTACCTTAACTTCACTACCGGTTTGTGGTTTTACTATACCTGTTGCAATTACAGAAGATACAATTGTCCTTTTTTTTGCCGGTGCTGTTTGTACGTCTTCTTTTTCAGTATTTGTATTGCACGAAGTAATAATTATGGCAATAAGGAAAAAAAGAGTTGTATATGTTTGTCTTTTCATGTGTGTTAATATTATTTAATTATCTGGTTTAGTGTTGTTTCTGTTAGCTTTTTAAGGGGCACTGGTATTTGTTGCCTCGCCCCGTGTTTATTTTTTCTTGTGCTCGGCGAACCCTCATCAGGAACTATGTAGCTATCTTTTAATTTATTGATATCCTTATGTTTTTGTACCTCTATTTTTATCTCCCTTAAGGATGAGTGTTTCATAATATTAGTTTTCCGTTAATTGTTTTCCAATAATTCGATCTATTTGAAAAAGAATTGCACGATAATCCATCAAAGCATTTATATATTTTGCTTTAGCATTGAAAAAATCCGTCCTGGCGTTTGTTAGTTCCAGCATTGAACTAATCCCTTGTTTATATTCTTCTTCAAATGTGTTTAGACTCTCATTGGTACTTTTCATTAATTTTTTAGATATGTCAACTTTCATTTTTGCATTCTGCAGAGAAATTATTTTGTCATTTATTTCCTTCTGAATATTCAGGATCATTTCTTCTTCCTGCAGAGCATATGATCTTTTCTTCGTGTTTTCAATATTTATTTGGTTTCGTCTTCTTTTACCATCGAAAATATTCCATGATACCGATAATCCCACGTTCCAGTAGCCTTCATTAACCAGGTTTGGAAGGTAATAGTAGTTAT
>PKSZ01000374.1 GCA_002869425.1 Marinilabiliales bacterium | reverse complement strand
CAGAGGAGAACGAAGAGAAAGTTCGTGGTATACTTAATGGTACCCAAGATGGTATCTTCACCCTGGTAGATGGAAAAATTGAAACTGTAAACCAGGCTGTTATGGATCTTTGCGGATATACCGAAGAAGAACTTACAGGACAAGAGTATAAGATAATTTTTAAATTTCTGAAAGAGGAAAAAATACGATTTGGCGACAATATGCGTCAGAAAGCCTTACGTAAGGATGGCTCTAAATTTATGGCTGAAGTAATTGTAAACAAACTGAATCATGAAAATACATTATTGTTTTTCTTCAGGAATATTGACAATGTAGTGAAACAGGAACAAGAACTTGTGCTTACACTGGAAAATTCTCAGAAGCTTGTGGAAGAGATGAAGCATAAGGAAGCAGAACTGAAGCAGCAAAACGAAGAAATGCAGGCGCAGGAAGAAGAAATGCGTCAGAATATGGAAGAACTGGTTGCTACACAGGAAGCAATGCATGCCAAAGAAAGCGAACTTGAGGCTGTTATCGGAGCTATTAACCATTCCATGGGAAGAGTTGAGTTGGACAAGGAGGGAAATATTACTGATGTAAATGATTTATTTGAAAAGCACATCAGGTTAAGCAAAGAAGAACTGATTGGTAAAAACCATAAAGATATTATTGATCCGGATGTTTACGATGAAGAGAAATTCGAAGCTTTATGGAATAATGTTCTCAGTGGAAAACCTTCCGATTGTCAAACGAAGTATTTGAACGATGAAGAACATATTTGGGGATTGGAATCCTTTACTCCTGTAAGTGATCAGTTGGGTGAAACCACTTCTGTTTTGCTCTTGGTTATGGACATTAGTGAAGCAAAGAATGCTGAAAATGAGCTAAATAGAAATGCTCGTAAGCTAAAGAAAATGAACATCGAAATGAATGAGTTTAAGGAGGCAATGACAGAAGAGACTAAAGCTCAAACAGATATGCTTCAAGCGAAAATTGCACAAAAAGAGAAAGAGCTGGAAGAAGCATTAAAACAAATTGAAAAACTTAAGAAAAAGTAATAACCTTAAAATTATAACACTATGGCAGAATTTAAATCATTCGACAAAAATGTAGAGGTTAATGGCCCTACTGTATTATCTGTTATCAATGCTATGAAAGGCTTTGAAGCAATTGATGATGAAATTCTTAAAGAAAACGGAATTGAAAATCCAGCTGAAGATACCTGGCATAATCAGCAAGCTTGGCTAAGTGCATTTGAAAAAATAGGTGAGAAATTGGGCTCAAACACATTGTTTCTAATTGGTAAAGCAATTCCTGAGAATGCACAGTTTCCTCCGGAAATTGACAATCTTGAGAAAGGATTGGCATCCATTGATATGGCATACCAAATGAATCATCGTGGTGGCGATATCGGATATTACAAACTGGTTTCATTTGATGGAAAAAACAGAAAAGCAGTTATGGAATGTAAAAATCCATATCCAAGCGATTTTGATAAAGGAATTATTACGTCAATTGTAAGAAAATTTGGTCCGGACGATGCTGCTGAAGAGGTTGTTCTGGATGATAGCAAACCAACAAGAAAAAATGGTGCAGACTCATGTACTTATCAAATAGAATGGTAATTTAAAAAATTTATTATGGCAGAGGTTAAAGGAAAATTTATAACATTAACATGTATGTTAATGCAAAATAACCCAGAGGTTCTTAAGAAGGCAGATGAATACCTCGAAGACGAAACTGGTTGTACACATATGGAGTTGGATCCGGAAGAGTTTTACGATACAAAGCTCTGGGATACAACAATGACGATATATTCTGAGGCTCATGATGATCCAAAACAGGCAATAATTAACCTTGGGAAAAGAGTATATCCTACCATTAAACGAACAGCAGGAATGCCTCCTCATTTAAAAACACCTCTTGATTTTGTTCGTTTTGAAGCCGAAGGATATTTGGCAAATCATAATGGTGATGATGTTATACCAAGAAAAATTATCAACGAGAGTGAAAAGGAAATCACGATGTACGCACCAGCTCCTGGTTATAATGAGCATTTGTATATTGGTGTATGGTTGGGAATTTTGGAAATGATTGGAATCAACACAGGACAGGTTGATGAACTAGGCGATTCTACATACCGGATTTATTGGTAGTATGTATAAGTTTATTAGAAACCCTGGTAGTTTATTTCGAACAATTGCCAGGGTTTTTTTTGTACAGTATCCTGAACAATTCTAAATCAACTGGTGTTGTAATTTTTATGTTCTCATCATTTCCCGGGTAAGTATAAATGGGATTACCTGCTTTTTCAAAAACACTGGCATCATCTGTAAATTCATTCGAAAAATCCTGTTTATATGCGCTTATTAATTTTTGTGCATTAAAAACCTGTGGTGTTTGAACAATTTTGTATTCCGATCTGTTTACCTGCATATTTGCAGAGTCAGTATGCTTTCTTAAAGACTCTTTAAGATCAGTAACTGGAATAGCCGATCCTTTTTTACTTGCCATTTCAAATCCCATTGTAATTGTTTGCTTTGAAACCAATGGCCTTACGCTATCATGAACTGCAATTGTTCCTTCTGGCTTACATGCGCTTAATGCAGATTTTACAGAATGAAATCTGGTTTTCCCTCCCTTTGCTAAAGAATGAGGAAATGTAAATGAATGTGCTTTACATAGCCTTTCCCATCTTTCAAACTCATTGGCAGGAAGTGCAATTATCAATTGAATATTGTTATATACTCTTGTAAAACAATCAATGGTATGAAAAATAATAGGTATTCCATCGATTTCAATAAATTGCTTTGGAATGGCAGATTTCATCCTGGTTCCGCTTCCTCCCGCTACAATAATTAATGTTTTTGCTTCAGTATTCACTTGAAAAATGGTCTAGTAAAATTCGTATTCATATACATATTTTGTTCTTGGTGCTCCATCTTTACTGAATAATATACTTTCTGTAATTAATTGATGGTCATCGTATTTACTTTCTGTATAGCGTTTTAATTCACCATCTTTATTGAACACATTTTCCTTAACAATATTTCCTTTTTCATCCAGATCGTATTCAGATATATTGTGTTGATTAAAGGATTTGTCTATTATAGTCCATTTTATTTTTTGCCCAAGTTCATTATACTCAATAATCTCATGTTTATACATTTCATCTTTCCAATTGTATAAGAAATGTTCCTCAATGGCACCATTAACACCCAAACGAATTTCCATTTTCGATTTTAACTTATCCAGCGTGTCTCTTGTGATTTGCGTACGAGTTCTTTCTCCATATTCGTATTTGGTTGTAGCAATAATTGTATTCTTATGGTTAAATTTAGTGGACTGAATGATATCCCCGTTATCCTTATATGCAAATATTTCTTTTGATTTTAAAACCGATGCAGGAAGGTAATTTTCTTTTTGAACAATTTTCATATCCTGGTTGTATACATATTTTTCTTTTTTGCTGGCATTTGCAAAATATGCAGTTTTTTCTGTCATCTGTCCGT
Source organism: Marinilabiliales bacterium (assembly GCA_002869425.1). Lineage (GTDB taxonomy): Bacteria > Bacteroidota > Bacteroidia > Bacteroidales > BM523 > BM523. The sequence goes on along the minus strand of PKSZ01000374.1, from coordinate 9,483 downwards.
TTTCATCATATTGGTATATGTCTGCCAGCCTACCATCAGGTTCAAAATCCTGTAATTTTAGTTTGTACTCAAAAATCGTCATTTTACAAGATTTTACGCCTGCTTTCTCGTAGATATCTTCCTGGTTTTGCCTGTCAATATCCGTATATGGAACAAAGGCCTTTTGCGAAAAGGAATTGTAATGTATTATCAGGAGTAATGCTATAATAAAATTATTCTTCATCATATGCTTTAATTTGTTTTTTTAAGGAAATAATACGATTATATGCTTCTTCTATTCTTTCTTTTTTAATATCGCCCTCTTCAACAAGTTTTTTAATGGTTTTATGAATCTTCTCAGCTTGTCGGTCTGTTGTTCCTCTGATATTGTGTGAATACATCAATACGTCAACACCTGCATTGATTGCTAATTTAACAGCTTTTTTAAAACCATAATAATCAGAAATAGCTTTCATCTGCATGTCATCAGAAAAAACAACACCTTCAAAGCCGAGGCTATCTCTTAATAGTTCCTGAATTACCTTGTAAGATAATGTGCTGGGAATGGTATCCTCTTCAAGTTTAAAATTAATAATATGTGCCGTCATAACAGCATCGCAATAGCCAGAATCAATGATGTTTTTATAGGGTATAAGTTCAAATTCCTGCCAGCTGTTGGTAACGTTAACCATGTTAAAATGAGAGTTGCCATCAGCACTACCATGTCCCGGAAAGTGTTTCACTACAGTACCGCAATTATGTTTTCTGTGTCCTTTAATAAATTCAATGGCATGTTTGGTTGTTATTTCCGGATCATCAGAAAAGCATCTTTCGTATTTCTTAATGAAGTTATCCTGCACAGAAAGGTCAAGAACAGGAGCAAAATTGATGTTAATTCCAATATTTTTGAGTGTTTTTGCCATCAGTTCAGAATAGTAATAAGTGGTGTCAATATTGTTAACATTTCCAAGATGAGCCGCAGAAACAGAGGCTGGGAAACCATATTTTTCTTTCAGTCTGTTAACCTTTCCTCCCTCCTGATCGATGCAAATAAATAGAGGAATTTTGGAGTAATGCTGAAGCGAATCAACCAGAGCTTTGAGGTTTTGTTCTGAATGAGTAGAAGATATATTTTTTTCATAAAGTATAACTCCTCCTGTAGTTCCTTTTTGAATTGCTTTAATGGTACTGTTGCTAGAATCTACTTTATTACCATCAACGCCAACAAGTATCATTTGCCCAATCATTTCATCCAGACTTGGTTTTGGTTTGGGCTTTTTTATCTTCTTTTTTGGTAGTAGTTCTAATAACTGGAGAGCTTCTGTGATGATTTGCGGACCTGCAAAAATGGTTTTATTCAAACGGGTTATATCTTGAATGGGAAATGAATAAACAGTGGATATATAGTAGTTGGTGTCTTTAATTATATAATATCCTGAAATGCAAATTGTATATTCTTTTTTTGAACTTTTAAAGCCTGTGTTTGAAAAATAATAGCGATTATTCAGACTATCAGAGGATTCAAACGATTGTTTAACCAATTTTTTTGACCAATCAGAAAATTCAATCTTGTTGTTCAGTAATTTTTGATACAATAACAATTGATTGTATGGTTTGAATTTTAAAGTGGAGTCAGTAACAATATTTCTGAGATTTTTGGGCAGCTCTTTGTTTGTGTAATGGTTTGTTTTAAGATATTTCTTTAATTTACGTTTTCTCAGTTTATGAGCAAGTGCACCAGTAAAAAATTGTGAATCCTTATCTTTTAAGTCGTTAAGCGTGAGGTTTTTGTATACATCACTCAAATTGGTATTATAGAATTTTTCGGGTAGTTTTTCGTGATTGCTTACAATAATTTTTTCATTCAAAGCGCATAAAGAAATGAATGGTGTTATGGCTTCTCCAACCGGGATGTATGTTTTCAAATTTTCTGGATAATAATGGATAAGCGTATCATAGTCAGAAAATATTAACAATCCTCCCCGGATATTGTATTTAGTAAAAATACTGTCTACAATTTTTTCATGCTGATTCTGAGCCAGAGCACTTGTAAAGGGAATTAACAGAAGAAGGAAAAGTAACTTTCTCACAATGAGCATTGAATTTATGTGTAAAAATATAAAAACTGAACAAATAGATAAGCGCAAAGTATATAGATTCACTTATTTTTAAACTAATCTCTTCAAGATTGGGGCCAAATCTTTATTTTTATGAAAAAGTAAAACTATGTTATCAAAAAATACATTTCAGTTCCTTGAAGATTTGGCAGAGCATAATTATAAAGAATGGTTTCATGAAAACCGCCCCAGGTACCTCGAATCGAAACAAGAATTTGAAGCACTCGTTGGAGAGTTGATACTGAATTTATCTGATTTAGATCCTGATTTGAATAGCTTATTGCCCAAAGATTGTATTTTTAGAATTAATAGGGATATTCGTTTTTCGAAAGATAAGAGGACATATAAGGCCAATTTTGGGGCTTATATTGCTCCGGGAGGAAGGAAGAGTTCAAGAGCTGCGTATTATGTCCATATTGAGCCTAAAAAGTCTTTTCTGGCGGGTGGTGTATACTGTCCTTCTGGAGAAAATTTGAAATTGATACGTGAAGCTATACAGTATGATTTAAAAACATACGAAAATATTATTGGTAAAAAGTCATTTAAAGAGTTGTTTGGTGAGGTTATGGGAGATAAGCTGAAAGTGGCGCCCAAAGGATTTGATAAAAATTCTGTGGGGATAGAATACCTTAAATTGAAAAGTCATACACTGATTCATCCTGTTAAAGATGGATTTTTCATTGCAGATAATGTGTTGCTAAAGGCCAGGGATATTTTTTCTGAGATGAAGGAGTTTAATGACTTTTTAAATAAAGCGCTAGACTACTAACTAATTCTTTAAAATAGCGGTAGACTCATTTCGTAGGCCGGTATATTTTGACAGATAGGCTTTTACTGAGCCAACCAGGATTTTGGCTTCAACCAGAACGGGTATTTTGTTTTGATCGTCAGTAACCCAAACTTCAACATCTTCACCCCCATTGAAAATACTTCCTTCCATCATTAATGCAGTAAATTTTATACAGGCATATTTAATTCCGTTTTTTGTTTGTATGGTGTCCCTTCCCATATAACGAATATATAAGTCGGCAATTTCATTATCTATCAGCATTTTAATGGGAATTTTTTCACCTATTTTTAGTTGGGAGAAATCAAGATTTCTTGCATGATAAATAGCTGCCTGCATATCATAAATACAATCAGGAAGTTGAATGGTATCTCTTACCAGTGGCTTCTTGGAATTCTCGCTTTTCGAGTATATTTTTTTATTGGCATGATCAAAAGAGTATTCATTATTAACTTTATAATTCCCCTCGCTGGTATTCCTATTAAACCAATACGGCTTTAAGTTGCTGGTGTCAGCATACGCTTCATATACATCACGAACTTTATAAAGCCAATCGTAACTGGGTAACGATCTGCCAAAACTTTTGAAATGAAAGACTGTGTTTCCTTTATATTCTGTATGATTGACTTCAAAAATTGCTTCGGCAGCACTTACCCAAATGAAGCCCCAGTTGTAATAAACATCAAAATAAACTTTTTCACCTGCTTTAACAACTGTATTTTCAGAATAGCACTGAGCCTCGGTTTTTAATGAAAAAATCAGGAACAGGCTGATAATAGCAATCCATTGTATGGTATTTGTCCTGATCATCAGGTATTTACTTCTCCTATTTTATCTTCAATGGATTTGATCTTACTTTCCAGTCTGTTGTTTTTATTTTTTTGAATGTCCATTTTGATGGATGTATATATTCTTGTAGAGTGGGGTTCAAGAATATCATGTGATTGCTGCACAATAGACAAAGCCTCCTGCATGGTATCTGTTTCAACAATAGTACCCATAGCTGTTAACTTGTATGGAAAACCACTATTTCTGATCCCATCAATTATCTGGCTAACATATTCACTTACACTATCACCTTTATCGGTGGGAAACATTGCGAATTCAAGTAATACAGACATGACAATTGTATTTTGATGAATAACGAAGTTACAAAATATGCTTATGATTTTGTTTAAGTGCAATGTTTTTTTCGTACTTCTGTTATAGCAGTGCAACCTTTTGAACAAATGTTTAGTCTTGACACTAAAGATCTTAATTACAATTTATGAAAATGAAGCACGAAATTTTAGGAGGCTTATTTGAGGAATGTCCTATGTGGGACGAATTGCCAACTTGTCCTTTTGTTTCAATAAGAAATAAAACCATTGATCAGCAGATTCAAATGGTGGAAGCCATGACCAATGAGGAGCTGGAAGACTTGATAGCTTTACATAAAAGCTGTATATGCAACCGCGCCCAAAAAACCCGGGGATTTAAACTGGTACGGGATAAAAAGTCGGTTGCTATTTGTCAGGTATAGAGCTACATAGAAAGGATTTTATTGTAATCTTTTAATCACCATTTGTGATTTGAGGCATTGGATTTGTGTCTTTTATTATCATAAATACATTGTTCTCTCATCTCCAAACGATTCCCTAAAATTTTGAGGTAGCTTTTGTTCAGTGGAATTTTAATGCAGGAAATTTCATAAAATACTAAGCATCATATTATGGAAGGCTGATGTTTTTCTGCGAGCCACAGGTATTTCAATTCCATTCTTAAGATGAATGGTTAAATTTCCATTTCTATGAAATTTTTCCACAAGATTTAGGTTGATAAGATATGATCTATGTGGTCTGAAAAAATTGCACGATTCCAGCATTTGTTCGTATTCCGATAAGCTTTTGTTTGTTACTGTATGCTTCTTGCCATTTGTAGTGTGGATGTATGTGTAACTTCTGTCGGCTTCAAAATATATAATATCATTGATTTTAAGATATAGGATTCCATTTTTATTGGGAATAACTATTTTTTTCGAATCATCATCTTTATGTGAATCAATAAGTACTCCGGCTTTATCATTTCTTTTCCCGGATGAAAAAATGTTCAGACTATCAATAATTTCATTCAGACTCTTGGAATGAAGTGTGTTTTCATTCACCTCGATGCTTACAACTTTCCCTGTGTTTCTCGAGTATGCTGTCAGAATCATTTCATCATTGTTTTGTTCAAGTGTAATGGATACATGGCGTCTCATAGTAGTATGTATTTGGCTTACTTTAGTTAACAACAATTGGTAACAAAGAGCTAGCCAAAGCCATATAAGATGCAGAAAAATAATTAGTTACATTTTGTGAGGCTGAATGTTTTATAAGCCGGTGTATAGTTTATATTGAATGTGATTGTATAGATTCCGGAAGGAAAATCGCTAAGCTGAATCTGGTGCGTATAACTTGCCTTATCTGGTACTTTTCGAATCAATTGACCATTTATGTTATATATGGTAATATCTTTAATAATATCGTTCATATTGGCCTCTAAATGGATAATATTTGATGTTGGATTTGGATATACTTTTACTTTTGTACTTTCCGATATTTGATTTTGAATAGAATTAATTACCGGGTTTTTTGTAACAATTATCAATTCAGGATCAAACTGTAGGCTGTCTAATCTGATACCGGGATTTGTCTGGAATACTTGCCCATCAAATAAATGATGAAAAACGATTATGGTATCTCTGTTGCCACCGCAAAATTTTATTGGGATGTGCATTTCATAAAAGTTAACAGAGTTGTGTGTTGTACTTTGGTTAACTGTAATACTTACATCTTTGCTTTCCAAATCCTGTTGCCATGTAATGTTGTAGAGAGGGTATCCTTCACCATAGTACCAATCGTTAAAAAACTCTGTAAGACTGGTATCGCCTGCCATTTCAAAATGATTGATCAGGTTATGTGTTTTGGAAAAGCTATACGCATTGCTACCATCGTAAAGATATTCATTTATAGCATGAAAGAAGGCTGAATCACCCAATTCCCAGCGTAGCATATTTAGAAGATATGATCCTTTTTTATAAGACAATCTGTTGTTGAAAATTCTGTAGATATCGGTAGTATCTGAGCAGTATACAGAACCATCAGGCTCTGAAGTTATTTTATCGATACATTCTTTTTTCAAGGGCATCCAATAGTATTGATCAAAGAAATATTCATATGTAAGTCCAACACAAAAGTCGGCAAAGCCTTCATTAAGCCAGATGTCTTCCCACGAACCACAGGTTAGGTAATCACCAAACCATTGATGGGCTAGCTCATGTACAGTTAGATGATGTGAAAGATTGTACATAAAGCTCATGGTTTGATGTTCCATGCCACCGGGCCAATGAAATTGTGTATGGCCATATTTTTCATTTATAAAGGGATAATCACCAAATAATTCATAGTAAAGGTCTAGAGCCGGTGGCAGGTAGTAAAGTTCATCCAGGAAATTAGTATCTTCTTCATAGAAATAGTTTTGTATTAGCAAAGAATCGCCATTTTCAAAATGATGATATTGCTCTGTTACGGTATAATTAGTTGTTGCAAATGCTACCAGATAGGCTGTAACGGGGTATTTGTGTTTCCAGTGTGTTGTAATAAGCCCGTTATTTTCAATTTCAGATTGAAGCAAACCAATGCTTGCTGTTTTATACTGTGAAGGAGCTTTAACATAAATATCTATCGAATCTATTTTGTCATTCAGGTTTTGGTTACAAGGCCACCATTCTTTTGCTCCATATTGTTGAGATAATGTCCAGATTACATGAGAAGGTACATTGGCTGTATCATGATAATCCTGAACAAAAGATCTGTCATCACTGATTCTGGGAACGCCCTGGTAATATATTGTTATTGAGTCTGTTGCTCCTTCTGCAAGGCTGCTCTGTAAATAAATTATGAGTAAATCGTCATTTTTACTGTAGTTTAAACTGGTTGAATGGTACCAGACAGAGTCAATTTGTAAAGTATCCGAAAAGTCAAATATCAGGGAATCTGTAGTCTCGTGGATAATGGTAAAATGGTATAATATATTTCCTTTGATATATCGGATATTTGGGTCAACCTCCCAAAAACAGCAACAATATGAAACATCATAATGTTTACCCGCTGGTGAAGGAGATGCTTTGGTGGTATAGTGTTCAAAATATTTACAGCTTTGGTGTATTTGCTTAGGATCAAAAACCTGTGCCAATGTAATTTGATAACTGAGAATTATCAAAACTATCGTGTAAACAAATCCTTTCATTATCTTCGCATTTTAAACTAAAGATATTCTAATATCAGCAGAAATCAAAGAAAATGAATAGCCTGGATTCCCGAATTGTTGAGTTTATTGAAGAGCATCATGTATTAACGTTGGCTACAGTTAAAGATAATATACCCTGGTGTAGCAATTGTTTTTACGCTTATCATAAGGAGGAAAATATTTTTGTTTTCACTTCCGATTTGGATACCCGACATGCAAAGGAAGCTATGGAAAATGAATCCGTAGCTGCTTCTATTGTTCTTGAAACTTCAGTTGTTGGCAAAATTCAGGGTTTGCAAATCTCCGGAAGAGTATATATGCCGGATGGTGAGTTTTTGAAAATTGCCAATAAAAGATATATGAAGCGTTTCCCCTTTGCACAATTGATGAAAACCAATCTTTGGATACTGGAACCAGCTCGTTACAAAATGACCCATAACCGATTGGGTTTCGGGAAAAAGCTATTCTGGGAAAAGTAATGGCTTATTTATAATTTACCACCCAGAACAAAGGTTTTTTTGTACTTTTTGATTTCACCTTTTTCATCGAAGAACTCTGCAAAAGCAATGTAAATGCCTAGTTTGCATCTTTTGTTTGTTTCATCCAATCCATCCCAGTATACCGATCCAGTACCTGTAATGTATTCGTTGTCTGCAATTTTTCTTACCAATCTGCCTTTGCTATCAAAAATGTAAATTTTGCCAACATAGGCACCCTCTCCCACATTATAATTAACGTATAACCTGTCTTCAAAGCCATCATTATCTGGTGAAAATACTTTGGGGTCTACATAAAATTCTTCATCAGAAGCAGAAAAGTCATCATTATACTGTGAATTTTCATACGTAGGAGTACCCCAGCCTGCACTCTCTGAAGCTGAATTCCAGTTTCCAAAAGATTGAGTAGCCTCTGTATAGGAAATTCTTTCAAGAGAAACACCATCAAAACTGCTTAAGAACTGAAAATGCATACTTTCACCATAGTACAACTCGTCAATAATATTTTCTGCTCTGTCCATTAAAACAATACATGCTGTATCGTCAGCATAAGTAGGAAGATCTGTTTCAAGAAGTGAAGAAGGTTTTTTCACATAATATTGAACCTGGATGTCATCAACATCTTCTGTTAATACAACAAAATCACCCGGGAAGAATAGGAAACTTTCGTTGCATATTTTTTCAATATCATCTAGCAAGTCCGTTTCTATATCACGGTTGGCAATGATAATATCCTGAAGATCGATTGTATAGTTTACTATATTGAATAGTTCCACAAAGTCACTGGAACCAGAAAGAGGATTTGTTAATACTTCGTTTATGATGAATTCATTACCTAATACGCTATCGGGAATGGCAAAGCGAACAGAGCTTTCATTTACAATAGCATTTCCTGCACAATCGGTAATACTGTCCAATACAAAAATATTGTAGATTGTATCGGTACCAAAATCACGATCAAAAACCAGAACAATGTCTTTATTTAGTGTATTATAAGGGAAAACAGTTGATGGATTACCCATGTTTTGATCAGCATAGTAAGCATTTTTGTTATAAAGTAATTCTGGATGCAGACTTTCCGAGAAATGGAGCATAACTGTATCGTTTGAAATATAACCAGCACGAATAATTTCAGGAATGGTATAATCAGCATTTGATCCTTCTACGGAATTAACCATACCTGGCGTTCCTCCCCGGCTATCATCTGAGGCCTTCCAATTATTTTCACCTTCACATGGATTTGTGATATCCACCATTTCCATAGACCAACCGCCATCTTCTTTATAACGATCATGATAAAAATCACTCGAATAACTAACAGTATGAATCAGTTCGTTATTATTGTCAAAGAGCGTAAGATCACTTTCCGAGTATAGAGAGAAGCCATTTAAACCAACGGTTTGGCCATAAGATGAAAAAAGTACTTTGTTTAAGTCATTACAAACGATAAGAAATGAATCAGGCTCTAGTGTAACTTCGGAAAAGTATAACTTTGAACCACCAGACTTTAATTGTAAGTACCAGTCTTCAAGATTAATAGGAAACTCGCTTGTATTTACCAGTTCGATATATTCTTCTGCAGGAAGTTGAAGTGGTTCGGGGTTCACATCAGTCATAATTTCATCAATGATAATGTCGAACGTTTTCGGATAGTACAGGTAAAAGCTTTTGGTTACCGATGTCAATAGGTTGCCTTCAAAATCTTCAATATCGGTAATTGTTAAATAGTTTTCTTCGGCAACGGGAAAGTCATCTGCAAAAGTAAGATGAACAATAGAATAATTATCCTGATCCCGCTCTACATCAACTAAGGATGTTCCATCAAGAGAATAGT
>PKSZ01000005.1 GCA_002869425.1 Marinilabiliales bacterium | reverse complement strand
TGTATATGTTGGAATAATTATGCTAATTATTGGATCAATATTATTGATTTGGAAAGGTAAACAAAGAAAAAATAATCACATTGCAAACGCTTAACTTTCAAAATATAGCAATAATAACAGCCATTTTTTGGCTTGTAGGTCTGGTTATTTTTTATGGCTCAAAAAAAAGCTCAATAAAAAATATTGGCAATATTTTATTGATTCTGGGCACCCTTATTATTGCAGGATATATAGCATTAATCTGGATTAACCTGGGAAGAGCTCCACTTAGAACCCTTGGCGAAACCAGACTATGGTATACTTTTTTTGTACCTGCTACGGGTATTTTTCTTTATTATAGATGGAAAATAGGCTGGATATATGCATACAGCATCTTCCTTGCGTTTGTATTTCTCTTGGTTAACTATTTTAATCCTGAGAATTTTGATAAAACACTAATGCCTGCATTGCAAAGTTATTGGTTTGTACCTCATGTTGTTGTGTACATTTTTGCCTATTCTATATTGGGTTCAGCCATGTTGGTATCTATTATGAGCTTATACAGCATTTACGTCAGAAAGACAGAAAATACAAACATAATACAAGCAGATAATTTGGTATACCTTGGCTTTGCATTTTTAAGTTTTGGACTGATATTCGGTGCTCTATGGGCAAAAGAAGCCTGGGGACATTACTGGACCTGGGATCCGAAGGAAACATGGGCATTGATCACATGGTTATTTTATCTTACATACATCCATATTCGCTATTACAATAAACAAAACATTACACTACCTTTATGGTTACTATCCATTTCATTTTTTATTTTGCTAATATGTTGGTTTGGAATAAATTACTTACCATCTGCAGAAAACAGTGTACATACGTATTCTCAATAAAATCGTTTACAATAACAAACTGAGCCTAAAACAGATAGTTATAAGTGTAAATCTACGAAATTGGGTATGCTGAAAACTTCTGGTCAATTTTTATGTATTTTTGGCAAGCCAATCAGAAAATCAAATATAAATGAAAGAAATATACTCTTTAGCTGAAATCAAAGAAGTTATTGAAACTGAAAAAATTGTATTATTTTACTTTACAGGAGAAAATTGCAATGTTTGTAAATCTCTGAGACCAAAAGTATTAGAAAGTTTACAAAAAATGCCAGAAATTAAATCTTATCTTGTAAATCTTGAAAAGTCACCTGCCATTGCAGGTCATTTTACCATATTTTCAATTCCTGGAATACTTGTGTTTGTAGAAGGAAAAGAAAGCATACGAGCTATCAGAAACATTTCTGTTGTTGAATTGGAAAACAAGTTACAGAGATACCTTATGCTATTTTAGTTATTTTGAAGCGTAATGCGGTAAAGTTCCAATTAAAAGTGGAGCTTTGGCTTTAATTTGCCTGTGCATTTCTTTCCAGATGCTTTCACACCATTCACCATCTGACGTACATTTAACATTTGAAGGCAACTGTAAATCGTCAGTGATTATACCAAAATCCATATCACTTTTGGAATCAGAAGGATAATGAGTAAAATCAGTAAAAATATATGAATAACCACCATTTCTAAAAACCAAAGTAATGGTATATGTAAACATTCCATTTACCTTTTCGATAGCCTCTTTCCCAGCTTTATCTGCTCCCTGTAAATCAGCATCGGTAATAAAGGGGAAATGACCTTTTCCGGTTATGGTATCTACTTTATTGTTTAACAAGTCTTTAAACGTTCTGTAACCATCAAACCAGTTACACAACTCCTTTTTTATATCTTCCTTACTTTTTCCTTTTACATCAACGTTTCCTTTAAACTCAATTTTATTTTGTGCAATGACTATTCCTGAAAAAATGGTCAATACAAACAAGAGGAAGAAATGTTTCATGGTTTTCCTATCTTTTTCTGCTCTAAGCAAATATATTAATTTTCTTTTTAGATTCCGATTAAAGTTAAAAAAAATACATCTATCTCAATTCCATTGCACCGACCAGATCAGTAATATTTGAAACTTTATGTCTATTCATATAATCTTCAATGCCTTCAATAATTTTCACAGTAACCTGTGGATCAATAAAATTGGCTGTTCCAACCTGAATAGCACTGGCTCCCGCCAAAATAAATTCTATAGCATCAGATGCCGTAGATATTCCTCCCATTCCAATAACCGGGA
>PKSZ01000529.1 GCA_002869425.1 Marinilabiliales bacterium | reverse complement strand
CTCGTTCAGGAATGGAAGTAAAATGATCGACAACCCTACGTGTCATCAATCGAAAATCAGCAGAACCCGGCTCAATATGCACATCGCTAAGCAAATTCACAATTTTATAATACAACCCTGAACTAAAGGTTTTTAAAAAACCTGCTCCCTCAACGCTATTGCATTTTGTATTGACAATATCGTAACCTTCTTTCTGCTTCTCTATCAGCTGGGGAATTAAAGACGGCGGATGCTGCAAATCTGCATCCATTGTTATAACCAAATTTCCTCTACTATGCTCAAGGCCTGCCAACAGTGCTGTCTGGTGACCAAAATTTCTTGAAAGGGAAATTCCCTGTACTTCCTGATTAAGATTGGCTAACTCCTTAACAATTTCAAAAGACGCATCCCTGCTACCATCATCAACCAATACAATCTCAAAAGAAACAGACAATGACAGTAGTACACCCTTTACCTCTTCCACAAGTTTGGGTAGATTCTTTTCCTCATTGAAAAGAGGAACAACTATGCTAATTTCAGGATTCACAATCTGCTTTTTTACAAACTTAATCAATTCTCTGGTTTATCCCTGCAAATTGAAATACTTATCAATGATAAGCCCAATCGTCTGAAAACCATCCAGTCAAATAATCGTATTATAGGCACCATGCGATTAAACATCCTCATCTGACCGTCCGGAATAATTTTTTCTTTCAACACCGAACCAGACCAAAACCATCCAAATATCCCAATAAAATTAAAACTAAACAACTTCATCAATTTCTGGTCACTGCTATTGATCAATTGTTTTAAGCTTTTTCTTGAATATCTCCTATAATGAAGCAATGATTTATCAAATGAATTATAAAGCCTTTGATATGCGGGCACAAGGATTATCAATTTGCCTCCCGGTTTCAATAAACTGTTACAATTACGAATAGCTTGCAGATCATTCTCTATATGTTCAATCAGATTTAATGCAAAAACGGTATCAAAAGTACCCAGCAGATCATTGTATTCTGTATTGAAGTCCGGATGAACCAAATCCAGCAGCCTTATTTCCTCAACTGCAGATGATTCCTTAAATCTATGCTCCAGCTTTTTGCAATAATTAGGCCGTATATCACTTAAAGTAATAGAATACACATCGTTTACAAAATATGTTGAAACATTACCAATTCCACTTCCCAATTCTAAAACCTTACCTGAACAATAAGGTTTGATAACAGAATACATCCAGAAATTAAACTGTTGCGCGCCACCAATTCTTTCAAGAGTTTCTTCCCCCTCAATATCAATTTCCTTGTAAGAAAAATTCATTTTCTGCTGAAAATATTATATTTCAGTACACAATAAATTGCTCTAAAACCATCTTTCCAGTTGATTTTCTTCCCTTCCTCAAATGTTCTGCCGTAATAGGATACACCTACTTCATAAATTCGAACTTTAGGAATTCTTGAGATTTTGGCCGTAACCTCTGGTTCAAAACCAAAACGCTTTTCTTTAAGATGCAGTCCCTTAATGATATCTGACCTGAAAACTTTATAACACGTTTCCATATCCGAAAGGTTCAGGTTGGTAAACATATTTGAAAGAAAGGTTAGAAATCTGTTTCCGATAGAATGCCAAAAAAACAGTATTCTATGTGGATTATTCCCCATAAATCGACTGCCGTATACAACATCAGCAAAACCTTCGTGGATTGGTTTCAATAGTAAATTGTATTCCCGCGGATCATATTCCATATCTGCATCCTGAACAATCAGATAATCTCCGCTCGCAAGCTCTATTGCCTTATGAATAGCTGCACCTTTGCCCATATTGTAGGCCTGCTGAAAATACTGGATTTCTCTATTGGGATTATTTTCTATGAACTTTTTCACCAAAGCTTCGGTNCGGTATTATCAGTAGAAGCGTCATTAACGACAACCAGCTCCATTTCCCATCCATCAATTAACTTTACAGACAATACCAAATCTAAAATTTTTAGTATTGTGTTTTCCTCGTTATATGCCGGAATAAGTACAGATAGTTTCATAATCTCCAATTAGAAACCGTAAATATAAGGCTTATTTTTTTTTATCAATAAGAAGCCAAAACAAAAACCCAGGAACAACTTGACTATTTCTCCTCAATAGAGTCCTGGTTTTCATCTTTGTTCTGCATCAATGAACTGTTTTCTTCCTTTTCATTTAATTGCATATCAGTTCCACGCTGTAACTCTTCCTTTTGATCTTTCCGTCCATAAAACTTAACAAATATGAACGGATCTTTACTCAGAATTATAACCAGGGCAGAACATATAACAATACTGAAAAGTACAATGGCATATCCTATACTTGAAATGGTTTCTGCTCCGGAAAGTCCAAGTTGAAGCGGCAAAGAAGCCAATACAGCAGTAACCAAACCTTTGGGTGTCATTACCGACATAATTGCTACATCCTTGGTTGTGGTATTTTTTCTGGTTACCAGTTTGATACCAAAAGGTCTTACAAGGATAATGGCAGCAACAATTACAAAACCTAAAACAAGATATAAAACATTTCCGAATTGAATGGCAATACCAATATACACGAAAAAGTACGTTTGAAGAATAAATACAATTTCTCCAAAAAATGTTTTCTCATTGTCGTTGAATGAACTAGTTCCTAAGGCAAAAATCTTTTTTAGGTTTTTACTGTTATTAAGGAAAGCGTTGTTTCCTATTAAAATTCCAAATGTAAGAACCGCTATGCCTCCATTGAGTTTAAGCAGCTCCACAAAACCATAAAGTACGAAAACAAAGGCCAGCGTTGTAAACATTGAATTCTGAATACTTCTTACCATTCCAAGAACAAATGACCAGATAAATCCAGCTGCAAAACCAATCAGTGCTGCAAATAAAAAAGCTTTCCACATTTTGGAAAATACACCTCCAATATCAATAGCTCCTAATTTCATTCCTTCTAACACGGCCAGACCAACAACCAGACAAAGCACATCACTTACAGCAGACTCCAGAAAAAGCACAGTCTGACTTTTATTGTTCATTTTCAACTGTTTGACCATTGGAATAACTACTGCTGAAGACGTACCGCCAATAATACATCCTACAAAAATTGAACTAATCATATTTAGTTCAGTGAAAACATTTAGAATAAGAGTTGCAATTACAACCGTAGAAATGAAATTGATAATAGTTAGCAAAACTGCTGAGCCTATGGCAGACTTAATCTCAGCAAACTTCAAATTTATTCCACTTTCAAACAATATTACAATCAGCGTAACTGTTGTAAAAACATTACCAAAGCTGCCAAAAAAGCTGGGATCGATCCATCCTCCTATTGGTCCGACAATCATTCCAATGAGTAATAATAATAGCACATTGGGAACTTTGGTCTTTTCGAATAGGGCATTGAAAAGATGAGACATAAAAATCAACAATCCCAAAAAAACGATTATAAATGGTATATGCATTGCTTGAAATTTTTATACAGACGAATTTAATAAATCTGTTCACATTATTCAATCAATGAATCATAATCTTCGACAAGATTTTCTCCTTTCTCAAAATCAAAAAGAGCAATCTTCCTTAAGGTATAAAAATAAATCCAATAATTTCTCAAAGCACTGATATAACTGCGTTTAGCATCATCCTTTTCAGTAAGTGCAACATTAAGATTCAGCACATCAATTTTTCCTATATAAAATCGTTGCAGGGCAATATTATACCTATCAATAGCAATAGAATCGGCTAGTTGTGAAATTTCACATTGTTTCGCCTGCATATTAAACTGCATAACCTGAAAGTACACATCCTGTTCAAAGTCTATCAGCTGTTGTTTAACCATAGTTTTAACAACTTCCATATTGGATTGTGCCATCATATATTGACCCTTGCGCTTACCCCAGTCTACAATTGGTATACTAATGCCTACTACTGCAGTTTGCTGATCNTGCGGTGCACTACCTGTTAATCCATAACTTGCATACAAATCAGCATTGAACCTGTTTTCTGCTTTCATTTGTGCTACATTTTGCTCTGCCTCAATCATTTGTCGCTCAAGTTGAATAACCTGCGGACTATTTTCCTTAGCCCTTGCCAAAGCTTCTTCATACAATATTTTAAAGGCAGGTACTTCCTCCGGTATTTTCAATTCAAAATCCACCTTATCGTTATAACCAAGGAAAGAGCGTAAGGCAATCTTCTTAGCTTCCAAATCCAGTTTGGCTCTGTTTACAGCAGCATCAGAATTCAAAAAGCTCAATTCCATTTGCAGCAATTCATTTTTGGGTATGGTCCCAATATTGTAACGGCCCTTAGCTATTTTAAACAAGGTGTCATTATTTGCATAGTTCATTTCCGTAACACGAAGATTGATTTCTGCCAGTGCCAGATCAAAAAACAGGTTAACTGCTTTTAGATTTACATTTTCCATACTGGCAAGGTAATTTCGTTTGGCTTCTTGTAGTTTCAAAGGTTGAATCTTTCTTTCCCATTTTAGCCTGTTGTACGCAAATAAAGGCTGACTAAAACCAATGCTAATCGGAGCTGCCATATATGTAGCAGTTATACTATCGCCTAGAAGTGTAATTCTCTGAAAATCACTATTGATAAAAACACTACCCCCGGTAAAGCCAATATTCTGATTGATATTAATACTGGCAGTAGACCTCATTTGATTTTGATAAGCAAAAAGTTCTTGTCCTTCGGTTGAAGTTACAGTTACCATAGACCTGTTTAGATTTACAGGTGTAGTATTAATGCCAAGTGCTGGAAGATATTCAGCCTTATAACTCACATACTCCCAATAACTTGCTCTATATCTATGTCTTGCAGAAATTGCATCCAAAGATTGATCTTCTGCAATCTTAAGAACTTCTTCAAAGCTAAGAACACGAACCTCCTGTGAAAATCCAGTATAACAGGCTAGCACAAAAATAAATAACACTAAAAATTTATTCATATCTTAATGATTCAACGGGATCTCTTTCCGCAGCTCTTTTTGCAGGAACAAAACCAAATATTATACCTACTGCAACGGAAATAATAAAAGAAACAAAAACAGATGAAAAAGTTATAATCGTGAGTATTCCCTGGAAATGTGATATCATATACGACAACAATATTCCCAGGATTACTCCAATTATTCCACCTGATAAGCTAATAATTGTAGATTCTGCCAAAAACTGAACAATGATATCCTTTTTGGTTGCGCCAATTGCCAAGCGTGTACCAATCTCCTTAATCCTTTCCATTACTGAGGCCAACATAATATTCATAATTCCTATTCCTCCTACCAGCAATGAAATACTTGCTATGGCTACCAAAACAATATTAAAAATATCCTTGGTATTCTGTTGTTGCTTCAAAAGAAGCTCAGGAACTGTTATTTCAAAATCTTCTACATCAAGATGCCTTCTTAAAAGCATTCTGGATATCAACTCAGAAGTTGCCTGCAAGTGTTCTGTTTCATCAACCTGTACAATAATTTTATCCAGCTGATTATAATTTTTAACTCTTGGTTTTTCTTCTTCGTCTGAATCACTAAAAAAACTAAAACCTGCATCCGGAAAATTTTTTGATGTAATTAGCGATCGGTTTACAAAACGTAACAGCATAGTTTTGGTTGGAATATATACACATTCATTGCTATTATTAAGCCTGAGTGCATCATCACTCATTGCTGCCGACTGCCTTTTCTCCAGCACACCGATTACCTTAAGCCATACTTTCCCGCATTTAATATAATTTCCTATAGCATTCTCCTTGCTAAACAGTTTTGCATTGATTTCCTCTCCGATTATACAAACATTCAATCCCGTTTCGTTTTGTATATTACTGAAAATTTCTCCTTCTGAGACATCCAGCATAAACAGATCAAAATATACAGGTGTTACACCAATCAATGTAGCACCAAAACTTTTGCCCTTTCTAATAATCCGAACATCTTTTGATACTTCAGGACTAACATTTTGTACTGTAGGAATAACATTTTGAATGGCTTGTACATCTTTCATGCTCAGGCCTGGAGAATACTTCTGCTTTAGCACATCGGTTCCTGATCCATCAGATTCGACACCCTCATCTTCCTCAATCACAGGTGTAAT
>PKSZ01000594.1 GCA_002869425.1 Marinilabiliales bacterium | reverse complement strand
TATATTATTTGTTGATTTTTATGCCCAGAAGAGTAATATCGTCTACTTGTTCATATGCTTTATTACCTTCTTCATCCGAAAGCATCATCCAATCATCGATGGCTTTTTCCATTAATGAGTGTTGTTCATTTATTGGTAGGGCATAAGAATCAATAAGCAATTGTTTGAAGGGTTTGTATTTGAATTTTTTCCCTTTGGGGCCACCAAATTGATCTGCATAACCATCACTGAACAGATAAATACGTTGTTCCGTTGCCAGCTCAATGGTGTGTGTTGTAAACTTGTCCATTTTTTCATAGATGGCAATGGGCATTTTGTCTCCTTTTATTTCACGGAGTTGCACTTCTTCATTGTCTTTTGTTAGAATGTACAATGGATTATTGGCTCCGGAAAATTGTAATGTGCCTTCTTTATTATCAATGGTGCAAATGGTCATATCCATACCATCTTTTACGGTAGATAGATCTTCATTGGTATCGCCTTTTTGTTGCAGTGATTTGATGACTTCTTTTCTTAGTCTGCGAAGGATAACACCCGTATGCGTTATGTATTCTTTATTGACTATTTCATTTAAAAATGCTGCACCCAGCATACTCATAAAAGCTCCCGGCACACCGTGTCCTGTGCAATCTGCAACGGCAACAATTGTTTGACCTTCAACATGAGACATCCAGTAGAAGTCGCCGCTGACAATATCTTTGGGTTTGTATAGTACAAAATGTTCTGGTAGCAAAGAGATTGCAAATTCTTCTGTGGGAAGAATGGCTGCCTGAATTCGTTTTGCGTAGTGTATGCTATCTGTGATTTCCTTGTTAAAGTGTTCAATATCCTTCATTTGGGATGTTACAAGATCACGTTGGGCTTCAATCTCGTCACGCTGAGATTCAATTTCTTCTTTTTGTTGTACAATGTGGTTTTTTTGTTCTAGAATAGAATCGCGCTGGGCCTTTATTTCTTCATTTTGTTGTTCAATCTCGATGGTTCTTTCTTTTACTTTTTGTTCCAATACCTGTTTGTCTTTTTTGAGTTTCATTTCCCGAAGCTTAACAATAAGTATCAGGATTACGATAAGCGACACAGATGATATAATATAGAACCAGGAAGTTTTCCAAAATGGAGGTGCAATGCTAATTATTATCTCCTGGATATTGTCGCTCCATATTTTGTCACAATTGCTGGCTTTGAGCATAAAGGTATATTCTCCGGGAGGAATATTGGTGTATTTAGCAATTCGACTTCTATCGGCAATAATCCATTCGTTGTCAAAATCTTCCAGCTTGTATTTGTACATTATTTTTTCAGGATTTGCATAATGGAGTGCCACAAAAAAGAAAGAAATATTGTTCCTGTTGTAGGCAAGGTTTAATTCGGATATTTCTCGATCTGTTTTGTATATAACTTCATCTTTCCGAAAATGTTTTTTACCATTAATTAGTATTTTTTCAATAATCAGTTGTGGTTCATAAAGGTTGTGGACTATGCTATCCGGATGGAAAAAATTAAATCCATCGGCACCGGAAAAGAGAAATTTGCCGGATTTTGTTTTAAAAAAGCCATGTTGTGCAAATTCATTTCCCTGTATTCCATCACTAATATCATAGTGCCAAATTTTGTAGTTGTTGATGTTAATTTTTACCAGGCCCTTGCCGGTACTTGCCCATACATTATTATTGTTGTCTTCAAGTATACCCATTATGGAGTTACTGGGTAAACCTGTTTCAGTGGTAAGATGTTTGAAGCTTTCTGTAGTAGGGTTAAATATATCAATTCCTCCACCAAATGTTCCGATCCAAATATTTTTGTTTTTATCCTCACATAGTGTGACTACAGTGTTGTGTATTAGAGATGATTCGTTTTTGGGCTCATGGATGTAGTTTTTAAAGGTATTGGTTTCCTTATTGTAGCAGGAAAGACCTCCTTCCCATGTTCCAATCCAAATATTGCCCTGGCTGTCTTCGTATACAAGGTGCGTATTGTCCGCAGGAATTGAGTTTTTATTGTTGGAATGGAGATAGTTTGTAAACTTACCGGTTTGTTTATTGTAGCAACTAACACCGCCGCCCCATGTGGATATCCAGATCAATCCGTCTTTATCTTCAAGAAGCCCCCAGATAGAAGAGCTGGCCAGTGAGTTGCTGTCTTCAGGAAGAGAAAAGAAATTTGTAAATAGGTTTTTTTCAGGATGATAATAACTTAATCCACTGTTGGTCCCAAACCAAAAATCTCCATCGCTGTCTTGTATGATTGAAGTTACAAAGTTATCGCATAGGGAGTTGTTATTTTCCGGATCGTGTTTGATATATTTTGTAGTATTATTTTTAGCATTATAAACGATAATACCATCCAGTGTTCCTATCCAGATATCGCCTGTATTATCTTCAATAATTGCCTGAAGAGAGCTTAATTTCTTTTTCCTGTAATAATCGTAGTTATAATGGTTAAATGGTTTGCTTTTGGTGTTATAATATGAAACACCACTATATTGAGTACCAACCCAAAGTACTCCTCCGCCATCGATGAAAAGACAACGAATATGATCAGAACCAATTGTGTTTTCAATTTCACGATTGTGCCTGAAGGATTCCAGCACTTGTGTCTTCAGATTCAGGCTGAAAATTCCTGAATCTTGAGATGAGATCCAGATGGTGTTTCCCTGAAAAGCAATATCCGTAATTCGATTATCTGCTTTGGCATTTAATTCGTTTAGCTTCGTATACTTAGAGGAATTCTTTTTTGTCTGTGTATTAATAATTGAAACACCTTCACTTAAAGAACCTACCCAAAGTTCAGACTTATCTTTCATATAAATGCTTTTGCAGTATCTTGGTGAGTTGGTAATTCTTTCAACCTGCAGGCTCTCTTTTTGAATTGTGCATATCCCTGAATATGTTCCGACCCATATGTATTGATCATCTTCTGCAAAAGAGAAAATAACATTGTGTGAAAGTGAGTGTGGATTGTCTTTTTGATAATGAAATCTTATGGCTGTTTTATTTTTTGGATCAAGTCTGCATGCCCCATTGGGTGTTCCCAGCCATATATATGAATTTACATCCTGGTGAATTGCATAAATTACATTGTCTGAAATGGTATTGGTGTCGGTTGGAGAATGTACAAAATGACTAACGCTATCAGTTGTAATGTCCAGATAATCAAGACCTCCTCCATCTGTTCCTATTAGAATATTGCCTTTGTAGTCAACGGCTAAAGCATTAATGTAGTTGTTGCTGATGCTGTTACTATTTAAGGGATTCTGGCTGTAGGAATGAATGTTGTAGCCATCAAATTTATCAAGCCCCATTTCGGTTGCGATCCAAATAAAACCAATGCTATCCTGAATAATATCTCTTCCTGAGTTCTGGGATAGTCCATCCCTGTTGGTGAGATAATTGAATTTCGCTTTTTGCGGTTGAGCATTAACTTGAACAGCAATGATCACAAAAAAGAGTAATGAAAAAGTGATTGGTTTCACAAAAGCTTGTTTTTGACACACTAAGATAGAAATTTATTCAGGAACACAAGACCTCAATACACACTATTAGAATTTATTTTGCCGGCAAGTGAGAATGCGGGCGGATTGTTAATGAGTACGCCTATTCGCACTAATTGGTGGTTCCAAAATATACAAAAGGAGCCCAGAAGAAAGGTGATTTCCACCACTTATTGTATTTGCCGGAAATGAATTCTCGTTTTACTTCGTTGATGGCTTCTGAATAGCTTTTGTTTTCATGGATTGTTTTTTTATATACTTCTTGCATAAACACAGAGGTAGATTTATCTGCTACCTGCCAAAGACTTACTGCAGTACTGTTCGCACCAGCTTTAATAAAAGCTTGCGAAAGACCAATAATTCCTTCTCCGCTGTATATTTTCCCAAGCCCTGTTTCACAAGCTGAAAGAGCCACAAAGTCGGCCTGGAATTTTAGATTTTCAATTTCTGACATTCTGAGATATCCATCGTTATTACTCTTTGAATCCTGCGTAAGAACAAGTGCAGATAGTTCTGGAAATTCTGGAAAGGCAACTCCATGTGTTGAGAAATGCAGTATTTTGTAGTCTTTCAGGCCTCCACTGTTTGCCATGGATTTAATCGTATCTTCGTTAAAGTCATTACCTGTAATAATTTTGCTACTTGAAAACAGTTTTTGAATTGCGTTGACTTCTTCAATGCTTCCTTCGAGCTCTGACCATTCATTATAGCCCAAAAGTTTGTATTCTTTGCTTAGGTTGTTGCTTTGTTCCAGTTTGCTATAAATCAGACCTTTTACGGCTCTTACCTGATCCGGTGATAATCGTGCCAGACTACTACGTTTTTGCAAGCTATCAACTTTTACTGGTTCAGCAGAATTATATACAGCACCTCCAAAGGCAAGAAGTTCTTTCCGTGTGTCAGGATATTTACGTTGATTTAGTATTTCCATCATTCTTAATGATTGGATATAGCTTATGTCTTTATTTTCAATCAGGTAAGATTGATTGTCTCTTAGTGTTTCGAAAGGAATTAATCCCAGAATGCCATCCGGACTAATGACGGTTTTATTGAATGTTTGCATAAGGGTGTCCATCCCTTCAAAAAGAAACTGGTATAGTAGCTCTGCCGTAAGTGGAGATTTTGTATTTTCATCGGGATATGGAACTTCAAGATCGTGAATATAATCTTTGACAATGGAGCCAAATAAATCAATGGAACTTTGTACTGATGCGTAATCATCATTTTTATTGTTGATATACTTTTCAAAGCCCTTTTTAAGATTTTCGGATAATTTTTGCTCATCATGTTTGTTAAAATAGGTTTCTATAAATTCAGGGATAAGCAAGGTGTAGAAATAAGTGGCTTCCTTAGTAATAACAATTCGTGAAATAAAATCATGGTTGCTTTGTGAGAAAACGATAACTGCGGTATTGGAATCAAGATGATTGTAGAAAGATTCCACATTAAAATTATATTCATTTTCACCTGATATTTCTTCAATTAGAGTGTTGGAACGAACCATTTCTGTTGCATTCAAGGCAAGTAAAAGATCTTCTTCAATTACGGCACATAATGCGAGTTCTCTATATGCGTCGATGTTTTTTTGAAGGTATTCCTTTTTTAGTTTAATGGGGACATTTGATCGTATTTCATTGTTTAATTGTATGGCATTTTTGTAATAATCAATGGCTTTATTGTATTGCTTGTCTCCAAAATAGAAGCTGGCCAGATTTGAATAGGAATTGGCTATTTCTCCTTTTGCATTAAGCTCTTTTTGTTTTTCAAGCGCAAACAGGAAGTGCTTTTCTGCCTCTTTGTTTTCTTTTTTAGCAGAATAGTACAAACCAATATTATGCATGGCAATAGCTTCATTGGATATCATATTTTCTTCTTGAGCAATTTTCAGGGATTCATTGAAATGTTCCAGTGCTTTATCCAGTTTTTGTGTTGCAAGGTATAGGCTTCCAAGATTGTTCAGATCGGTACAAACATCAGCTATTCTTTTATCTTTTCTGTCGAGCCTTAGTGCTTCCATGTAATATTTTTCAGCTTTAGTGTACTGATCCATATTATAGTAAATCCCTCCAATATTGTTTAATTTTCTTGAAAGGAAGCTTTCAAAATTGTTTTCTTTATCCAGCGTAATAGATTTCTTATAATATTCAAGTGCCTTGTCGTTCGCTCCCCAACAGCTGTACACGTAACCAATGTTGTTGTATGCAACTGAAATGTCTGACATTGAGTTTTGCTTCTGAGCCAGCTCCAGTGATTTTTGATAGAGCTCAATGGCCTCATCGTATCGCCCCAGCGAATTATATGTCATTCCCAGGCTGTTGTAGTATGCGGGCAAGCTTTTTTGTAATCCCAGGCTATCTGCCATCGTGATGGTCTTCATAATCAGATCTTCGGCTTCAAAATATTTGTCTAAAGCAATTAATGAAAGACTTTTGTTGTAGTAATATTCGGGAACTTGATTTGCAAAAGTTTCTTTGCCATTATCAATGGCTTTATCGTAGTAATGAATTGCTTTGCTAAACTGTCCCCAGCTATGGTATACAAGAGCAATATTATTAAATCTGTTGGCAGGATTTGTTCCGGCTTGCTTGTCTTTTTTTAATGCCTTTTCAAGTACATCAATGGCTTTTTCATATTTCCCTTGTGCATTATATAAAGAACCCAGATTACCCATAATAATTGCCTGTTGGTCGGTAGCTCCAAGTGAGTCGGCAATATGAAGGGCTTTTTTATGACATTGGAGAGCTTTTTCATAATTACCTTTTGCTGTATATAAAAGTCCCAGGTTGTCAAAGGTGATGGAATTTCCAAGAAAATTATTATTTGTTGTGTTGATATCAATAGATCTCAGATAGCATTGTTGGGCTTCTTTATATTTTGCTTGTTTGTAGTACACCTTGGCCAGATTGTTCAGGCTTGTGGAATATCTGTCAGGTGAATGAATACTATCTCCATTTTGAATTGCATACTCATAATAATGTACTGCGCTATCTAAAGATGCACTGTTACTATAAAAATTTGCAATGTTTTCTGCAAGATATACTTTGTTGTTTAGGTCATTGCTTACAGGTATTTCAAAAGCATTATTGTAAGATTGAAGCTGCATTTCTTTGTTTCCTGTCTTTTTATAGGCTTCAGCAAGCGTAATGTATTTTAATCGCACAAGAGAATCCAGGTGAAATTGTATATCGGTATTGATTGATTTTGTATAGTAGTAGATTGCACGATTCATTTTTTGAAGTGTATCATAAACTGTAGCAAGGTTGAAGTAGATATAGGAATTATCTTTACTTATGGTCAGTGTATCGATGTGTTGAAGTGTTTTTTTATAGGCTTTTAGTGCCTTTTCGTGTTGACCTTCATCGCTATAAATTAATCCCAAATTGTTTAATTTGGCGGCAAGATTATCTGCTAATCCTGTATTTTCATCATATTCAGCAGATAATTCGTATGCTTGTATTGCCTCTTTTTTCTTGCCCAAATACCATAAAATATCACCCATCGTTTGCGATGATCCTGAAGCCAGTTGGTGCAACCCGATATTGGCAGCAACATTATAGCAGGTTTCGTAAAATAAAAGCGCAGAATCAGCATTGCTTTCATATTGGTACAGCATGGCAATATTATACGCGTTGTATGCAACTTGTGTTAGATTATTTTGGTCCCTACTTAATTGATAGGATATCAGGTAGTGTTTTTTGGAATTTGCGAGATCTTTTAATGCCATATAGGTCATTCCCAGGTTAGAATGGTTGAACGCAATCATGTCCATCCTGTTTTTCTTTGAATATATTTGGTGAAGATTAATGAAATTCTTTAGGGCCTTGTTGTATTGCTGTAAATAGTAATTGCAGATTCCTGAATAATAAATTGATATGGTATATAAACTGTCGTTGTCTGTTTGTAAGTTGCTTTCCCGGGCCTTTTTGAACTTGTCTATTGCTTCATTCCATTGTCCTTCTGTATATAATTGTTCACCTTTACTGTATACGGATACAGCATCCTGACCATTTGATTCATGAGATATGGAAATAATAAATGCAAAAAGCAGTGTGTGTAGCAATAGTAATCTCATCTTGTTATAAATCAACTAATTTCTATAAAATTAAAGATTCATATTAACTTTTGAAAGTAGAAAGTGAAATTATAGTGCATGGAAGGGTTGAATTATGCTAAGCCACATTTATTATTAATTTTGAGCAGGGTGAATCTTATGATTTATTGTGGGTGATCGTAAAAACATATTAATTTTTGGTGGAACCGGCTATCTTGGAAAGCAATTGGTTAAGATGTTGAATAATGATTATGATCCGATCATTGTTACAAGGCAAAAATCGCTGATGGATATTGACGGATATTTATACTGGGATTATAAAGACATGGCAATTGCAAATCAGGTCCCTGAAGTTTTTGCTGTCATTAACCTTACAGGAGCAGGTATCGCTGAGAAAAACTGGACAAAAAAACGAAAAGAGGAATTATACAATAGCAGGATTTTACCTGCAAAATCTATCGTTAAGCTTGTAAATTCAAGGCAAAAGAAACCGGCAAAGTTTGTGCAGGGTTCTGCTATTGGATTTTATAAAATTAATGAGCACAAAATAATAGACGAAACAGGGCATAGAGGTCAAGGCTTTTTATCAGAACTTGTTTATGACTGGGAAAAATCTGTTTCGGGCATTGATCAGGAAATACAGCTTTCTGTTATTCGGACAGGTTTGGTCGTTGGGAATGGCTCCCCTTTGATAAAAAGAATGCGGCTTCCGTTTTCGTTTTTTATGGGAGGCAGAATAGGTACAGGAAATCAGATCATGTCTTGGATTCATATAAAGGATTGGTGCCGTATAATTCATTATATTTTGGATAATGATCTGGAAGGCGTTTTTAATGCAACAGCACCTAATCCGGTTTCTAATAAAACATTTTCAAAAGCATTGGGGAAATCACTAAATAGGCCTGCATGGTTTCCTTTACCGGGATTTATTTTGAAATTTGTACTGGGAGAGATGGCTGAAAGTACTGTGTTGGCAGGGCAGAACGTAATCCCAGCCAGAATATTAGATCATGGTTTTGTGTTTGATTATGAATGTATTTTAGGTGCGCTAGAGTGAATTAACATTTTTTAACGAACGCTATTTAGAATAATTATAAACAAGGAACTATATTCGTAAAAAAAACAATGAAAATTTTTACACTCACTATATTATTCATTTTAATTTCGGCCTTTGTATTTGGACAAAAAGGCAAGATTGAAGGACGGGTTTTCAACGTTAAAAACAATGAGCCTATACCATTTTCTAATATTCAGGTTACAGGAAAACCGATAGGATCAACCAGTGATTTTGATGGAAATTTTATAATCACAGGCGTTGAGCCGGGGTTTGTAACATTAACTGTTTCTTCTTTGGGTTTTGAGACGTATATAACAGGAGAACTTCAGGTTACAAATAACAAGACTGTTTTTATTGATATACCAATGAATGAAACAGCATTGACCCTGAATGAAGTTAAGATTACAGCTTCTAAATTCAGAAGAGTTGAAGAAAGTCCTGTTTCAATACGTACGTTAAGTGCACGGGAAATAGAAAACAATCCAGGTGCAAATCGCGACATATCAAGAGTGGTTCAATCTCTGCCCGGTATTGCGGTACTTCCTGGCCCACAAAGGAATGATGTAATTGTTCGTGGGGGTGCTGCCAATGAAAGTCGCTTTTACCTTGATGGGGTAGAAATTCCCAATATCAATCATTTTGCAACACAGGGTGCATCCGGAGGATCTAATGGAATTTTGAATGCAGATTTTATTCGGGAAGTTGAGTTTTATTCAGGTGCATTTCCTGCAAACAGGGGTAATGCGCTGAGTGGTGTTTTTAACTTCAAACAAATTGATGGCAATAAAGAGAAAACCAAGTATCGTGCAACGCTGGGGGCATCGGAAGTTAGTTTAACCGTTGATGGTCCTGCCGGAGAAAAGACTTCATACATATTGTCGGCTCGTCGTTCTTATTTGCAGTTTCTTTTCAAAGCCATAGGATTACCATTTCTGCCTACTTTCAATGATTTTCAATTTAAGTCTAAAACACGTTTCGATGAGAAAAATGAGCTAACCATAATAGGTTTGGGTGCAATTGACCAGTTTCGTTTGGATACCGATATTGAAAATCCCGATGAATATCAAAGATATATCCTTGATTATCTACCTGTTCAGGAACAGTGGAATTATACTCTGGGTGCGGTGTATAAACACTATAGGGAAAAGGGATATCATACGCTTGTTTTGAGCAGGAATATGCTGAACAATTCACGTTGTAAGTATTTTAATAATATTGAATCAAACCCCAATAATAAAATTCTGGATTATGATTCATGGGAAAGTGAAAATAAACTTCGCTATGAAAATACAATTCGCTCAGACAATGGTTTGAAAGTAAATTATGGTCTGAATACTGAACTTGCAAAATACAACAATCAAACTTTTCAAAAGGTTTATCGATTAGGAGTATTGGATACTGTGAACTATTCCAGTGATTTATCATTGCTGAAATGGGGTGTGTTTGGACAAGTCAGCAAAAAGTTTTTGGATGAAAGGCTGATATTATCTCTTGGTGTGAGAACAGATGCCAATTCATATTCAAAATCGATGCAGAATTTGGCAGAACAGATATCACCAAGATTTTCAGCTTCCTACTTATTGACAGAAAAATTAAGTTTCAATTTTAACACAGGAAGATATTACCAATTGCCGGCATATACCACATTGGGATATAGAGATGCTTCGGGAGAACTGGTTAATAAGAACAATGAGTTGAAATACATAAGATCTGATCACTTGATTGCAGGATTTGAATACAGGCCAAATTCTTCTTCTAAGGTTTCTCTGGAAGGTTTTTATAAGAATTATGCCAACTATCCTTTTTCTGTAAAAGATTCAGTAAGCCTTGCCAATCGTCCGGCAGATTTTGGAACATTTGGCGACGAGGAAGTTGTTTCAGAATCTGAAGGTAGGGTTTATGGTGTTGAATTGTTATATCAGGCAGCATTTAAAGGAGATTTGAATATGGTCACATCGTATTCGTATTCAGTAAGTGAATTTATGGATAAGAACGGAGGTTATGTGCCATCGTCATGGGATAATCGTCATATTTTTATTGCGGTATTATCAAAACAGTTCAAAAAGAATTGGGTCGCTGGTTTCAAGTGGAGGTTTGCAGGTGGGCTACCTTATACACCTTATGATCTGGATCGTTCAAGTATGATTGATGCGTGGAATGTAACCAATCAACCATACCTCGATTATACAAGGTTGAATAGTCAACGATTTGGTAACTTCCATCAGCTCGATATACGTGTAGATAAAGCTTTTTATCTTGATAAATTTTCTGTAAAGCTATATGTCGATATTCAAAACCTATACAATTTTAAGTCTGAAGAGCAGGGAATTATCACAAATACAAATAAAGATGGTGTTCCGGTGATTGATCCATCAGATAATAACCGGTATGTTTTGAGAACAATAGAAAGTGAAGGAAGCGGAACAGTTCTTCCTACTATTGGTATTATTGTTGATTTTTAAACCAATTGAGATGAGTAGAAATAGATATTTTTTTGTTTCCGTTATAATGGTTCTTGTGGTTTTTATATTAATTCTGGGATTATCAACCGGAACTTCTGGAGATTTTTCCAGCAATGCAATTAAAAAGGAAGATACAATTACAGATAAGATTAAAACCAACCAGTCTGGTAAGGGGCAGGAAATAATGCTGAATTTTACAGGGGGAAAGCATTTTAGTCATGCTGTATTTGCCTTTTGGATAGAGAAAACAGATGGTAGTTTTGTTCAGACTTTGTATGTTTCTGAAAGTGTTGGAAAAGGATATTTCGACAGAACCAAAGCCACAGATCATGGTTGGGAGCCAGGTCCAAATCAACGGCCTGCCACATTGCCTTATTGGGCTCATAAAAGAACAGAAGAGAAGCAGTCAGAAATGCCTTTCCCGGATGCAAAACATCCTGTTCCGGATGCCTACACAGGTGCAACGCCATTGAATAATTTCACATTAACCACACGATTGGATGAAAAAATCCAGGAACCTTTCAGGGTGCTTATGGAGGTTAATCAGGCTTTCGATTTCAATGAAAACTGGACAAACAGTATGCACATAGATGATGAGGATTACCAAACATCAGGACAGCCATCTCTCGTTTATGCTGTTACTGTATACCCCGGACAGGATACAGAAGATTATTGGTTAAATCCTATTGGTCATGGACATTATAGTGGGCAAGATGGTAAGTTATATACCAATCTCACAAGCTTGAGTACCGCCCTCGAAATTGTGAAGACGGTGCAGCTTGTTATTAAAAACTAGTAATTACTGAATAATAATCTTTGTATTATAATTCTCTTTTCCTTTGATCTCAATTGAATATATTCCTGAACGAAGTTCACTTGCATCCAGGTAAAAGTAGTTGTTAGTATTTTTGCTTTCTGTCCATACCAGTTTTCCTGAAACGTCTCTAACGTAAGCACTATAGCTTTCTTTTTCCTTATTTGGGAAGAATATTGTTGCTTTATCTTTCACTGGGTTTGGAATAACAAGAATTTTTCCATTTTCATTGGCAATTTCATTTACATATGTTCCGGCAGAACAGTAGATGTAGTCTGATTTGCTTAGTGTGTCAGTTATTCCTGTTGATGGGTTTGTTGCAATGAGTTTAACAGTGTAGAGTCCTGTATCCTGATATGTGTAGAAAGGCTGAAATAATGTTGATGTATTTCCATCTCCAAAGTTCCAGAGGTAGTTATAGCTTTCTCCACCTGGAGTTTGATTGTCGAATGAAACATTATAGGGAGCTTCTGAAATATACCTTGGATAAGCCATAAACTGAATTTCCAGATCGGTGTTATAAACGACATTGATAAACTCTGTTTTTGTTGCTGTTGAGCTATCTGTTCCATCTGAAACCAATAGTTGAACATCAAATAAACCAATTGAATCATAGTGTATTGCAGGAGGGATACTTAACTGCGATGTTGCAGGTTCTCCTCCTTCAAACGACCATTCCCAGCTACTTGGGCTTCCTGTTGAAGTACTATAGAAATTCACAGATTCGCCTAAGTATACCGTTGTAATGTCTGCCTCAAAGTCTGCAACAAGAGGATCCTGGTTAACCCCATTATCATCAAGATTAGAGAATGATTGTGTATAAGGGCCTCCCTGTGTTTTTAGACCTCCGGAAGATACATTCAGTCAGGTATCATCTTTCATCACAGCAATTTGATAATAATACAAACCCTGAGGTTGATAATCTGTGTATGTAGTAAGGTTGCTTTGGATGGTTCCAATGGGTGTTAGATTATTTGGACTTGTTCCCCTGTAAATGAGGTAGCTGCCAAAATCAAATCCTTCGTAATTCTCCCAAATCAGGTTGTATACCCCCACACCCGTACTTACCGTAAGGTGCATGGTCTTATGTGCTTCGCTCAATTCTGATTCATTATTACAGGTATCTATTACGGAAATTCTGTACCTGTCTGACTGTTGAGATGGATTAGAGTTTATGTCTGTGTATACAGAGGGAC
>PKSZ01000010.1 GCA_002869425.1 Marinilabiliales bacterium | reverse complement strand
ATAGCAACCATCATTCTACCGGGAAAAGTATTTACAGAAATAGGAAAAGGTTGTAGGTATTGATTGTTAAAAGCATTTACATTGAACTGGATAAGTTTATCCTTAATAAATAGAGCTGCTTTATTATCCCCATTTTTAATGTAGCCCCTGCCGAAAAAATAGTCAGAAGATAATGTGTCAATAATCGAACGGGCAAATTGCATATTCTGTGACTTAACAAGTGCCGGTACAAGCATTGACAAAAAGAATAATAAGAATAGAAGATTCTTTCTCATTCCATAAATCTTCTGTAGGTTATTTCAATAAATTTCTCCAGGCTTTCGCTTTCTTCCATATTGGTGAACTTTTCTTTTACCATTGTTATCGCTTCTTCATAGTTTGATGAGTTGTTCACCTTTGCAATAAAATCATTACATGAATCTGCATCGCTATTGAAAAGTTCTTTTATGATCATGATTTTATCGTTCAGACTGAATGCCGAATTCATATCTTTTATAGGCTTGTATTTAAGCCTGGTTGCAAGGTCTTCGTTGTCTTTGAATTTTGCAATTATATCGTTAATGGAATCTTTTTTCTGTGAGAATTGCTCTCCAATTGTTTTTTCCTGCTTTTTATTATCAAATAATGATTGTTGCTGCGCTGCTTTCCTTGCATTAACTTGAGCATCGTTTTTTTCTTTTTCATGTTCTTTAACCGGTTCTTCTTCAGTAATTTCTTTTACAGGTTCTTCTTCAATTACTTCTTTTTTATCCTCAACTTTTTCGAAGTTTTCTGTTTCGGACACATCTTCTTTCTGATCCTCTGCATTTTCATTCATTAACTCAAATGAATCTTCCTGTTCTACTGTATCAGTATTTATTTCAGGATCTGGTTTTTTTACTGATTCTTTTTTTTCTGTTATCAATTCTTGATCAGTACTATCTGATGGCGATTCATTTTTCGTTTCTTGCTTTTTTTCATCCGGAATGGGTTGTTCAATATTATCATTTTCAACTTCAGGTTGAGAGATTGCTAAATTATTTTCAGTGTCAGTGAGTTCCGGATTATAAGCCTTAAGTTGAAGCAATTCGTTGTATAAAGTTCTAACTTTCGATAAGGCCAGATCAATGTCAATTTCATAAATGGGCGCTGGCTTTGAAAAATTGCTCGTGATCTGCTCTATTTCTTTAATTTTTTCTTGAATGATGTCGGTTATGGTTTTCCTGTCCATTTCAGTAGCTCTTTAGTTAATAGATAAAAGAAGTATGGTACAAAATGTTATCTTTGTGTAAAAGTAATGATAGAAACCAAATAAGAAAAATCTGACCAAATGTTTCTTGAAAAGTCAGTTCATGGCAATGCTCCTAAAGGATGGATTGAGGTTGTGGTAGGTTCGATGTTTTCTGGGAAAACAGAAGAGTTGATAAGGAGATTAAAGCGTGCTAAATATGCTAAGCAAAGGGTAGAGATTTTCAAACCCAAAGTAGATACCCGGTATAGTGATGAGGAGGTTGTTTCGCATGATTCAAATGCAATAAGATCGACACCCGTAGCTTCCTCCGGTAATATTTTATTGTTGGCAAATGAGGTAGATGTAGTTGGAATTGATGAGGCTCAGTTTTTTGATGAGGGTTTGGTTGAAGTATGTTCAAATTTGGCAGATCAGGGAGTAAGAGTGATTGCTGCAGGACTGGATATGGATTTCAGAGGTAAGCCTTTTGGCCCAATACCCGGATTAATGGCAGTTGCAGAGTATGTTACCAAGGTTCATGCCATTTGTATGAGGTGCGGTAATCTTGCACAGTTTTCTCATCGCAAAACGCAGGACGATAAGCTTGTCCTTTTAGGTGAAACAGAGGAGTACGAGCCTTTATGCAGAAGGTGTTTTCATGAGGCAATGAAGAAATAGAACAGTAGGATGAAATATTCACTGAATCAAATAGAGAATATAACAAGTGGTAAACTTTATGGAAGTTCATCCTGTATTATTCATGCAATTTTGACTGATAGTCGAAAGTATTTTGATTCAGAATATTTATTCTTTGCCATTAGAGGAATGTATAATGATGGACATCAATACATATCAAAACTGTATAATGGAGGCCTTCGGGCTTTTGTCGTTGAAGCCCTACCTGAAATAGATGATTACCCCGAAGCTGGTTTTGTTCTGGTAAAGAATAGT
>PKSZ01000362.1 GCA_002869425.1 Marinilabiliales bacterium | reverse complement strand
TCGTCGCCTTGTTGATTAAGTGCTTGAATTATTTTAGATCGCAATTAATTTAAAACATGATTGGCATTGATAATATTCTCCTGGTTTACAATTTCACTTAGAAATGCTATTCCCATCATACTCATGAAAGCTCCCGGAACCCCGTGTCCAGTGCAATCAGCAGCACAAATCAGATCCCATTTGTTAATTCTGTTTATGTAGTAAAAGTCACCGCTAACAATATCTCTCGGAAGGAAGAAAACCATTGTTGATGGGAAATACCGGAGTAAACTTTCTTCATTCCTGATTACAGCAGATTGAATTCGTTTTGCATAGTGAATACTGTCTGTTATTTCGCTGTGAATAAAGCTGATGTGATCTTTTTGTTTTTGAATTTCATTTTTCTGTTTTTCCAGCAATCTATTGGCTTTCCTTTTCTGACTGTATAAGCGAAGGAGCATCAAAATGAAAAAGAAAACAAGGATCAGACCAATGCCCAAACTGTAAATCAGTAACTTTTGTTGTTGTATTTCACTCTCTTTAAGCTTTTTATCCTTACTCAGGATTGCTATTTCCTGCTCTTTCTTTTCCGTTTCATAAAGGGTTTGAATTCGTGCAATATTTTCTTTGCTTTTTTCATCGTTCAAAGAATCGTAGTAGAACTTATACATCCGATGCATTTTAAGTGCTTCCTCAAAATTATTGAGCGAATCCATGGTGATAGATATTTCTTTGTATGAATCTCGGATATATTCGGCCATATTAATTTCTTGTGCTTTGTCAAGTACGAGGTTCAGATATATAAGTGATTTTTCATAATCACCCATATTCCGATAGTTCTGCCCGATGGCAAACAGATTATTCACAATTTCAAATTTGCTTTGTATTTCTTCGCTAACTTTCAGGGCTTTCATATAAAACTCATTGGCTTTATTGTAACTACCCAATTTGTGAAAAACTGTACCAATATTGTTATTGGTTGCTGCTATGCCCAGTTTATAGTTGATTCTTTTATTAATGGTCAGTGCTTCGTTGAGATTTGCCAGTGCTTCCTTGATGGCTCCTTTTTTACTGTATATTATTCCAATATTGCTTAGAAACCTTGCAATTTCATATTCATTGTTTTGTTTTTTTGCCAGATCCAATCCCTGAAAATACAGATCAAGGGCATCGTTTAAACTGTCTTGTTCTTCATAAATATAGGCCATGTTATTCAGGCAGCTGATAATACCCGTTTTAAAATCCAGGCTGTCAAAAACCTGCAAGCTTTTCTGGTATGCATCAATTGCTTTGTCATGCCTGCCCAATACCCTGTAAATATTCCCAATATTAGATTGAGTACTGGCAGCACCTTTCATATCACCAATACTTCTTTTGATCACAATAGAACGGTTGTAATACTCATTTGCCAAACCAAAATTCCCCATATTAAACTCAACAGCGCCCAGATTGTTTAGTGATTTTGCCAGGTTCTCAAAATCCTCATTTTCATCTCTGATCTCAATGGCTTTTAGATAGCTTCTAACCGCATTTTCATAGTCGCCCAGTTTGTTATAAACCTTTCCCAATTCATGGTAGATGTCTGATATTTTGTTGTTTGTATTGTAGGTTTTACTCAATCCCAGTGCATGCTTGAATTCGTGAAGAGCTTGATCATAGTTGTTTTTGATGTAGAGTACTTTACCGTTTTGAAGGTATGATAAGATTATAAGCTCTTTAGAATGTAAATCTTCAGCTAGATTTTTTGATTTAATAGCAAATTCAGATGCTTTTTCAATTTCATTTTGTTTGCGATATTCTTCAGAAAGTTCAATATAGACTTTGTGAAGTTGTTCATTTCGCAAAGTTTTTGTCAGTCTTGTCAGACTATCAGTATTTGTAGCACAAAAAGTTGTTTGTAAGGTTGAAATGAAAATTGTAAAACAAAATAGTATCCGTATTGCCATCAGAATCAATATTTTCACGAATATAATAAATCCTTGGGTTTTTTTGACGAAAAGCCAATTCTGAATGTCTGAAAGTTAATTAATTCCAGTATTTTAGCATTAAACATTTA
Organism: Marinilabiliales bacterium; assembly: GCA_002869425.1. Lineage (GTDB taxonomy): Bacteria > Bacteroidota > Bacteroidia > Bacteroidales > BM523 > BM523. The sequence goes on along the minus strand of PKSZ01000362.1, from coordinate 1,666 downwards.
ATTGAAATAGAATGAAGAAGTTTTTAATTTCTTTGCTGGTTATATTCAGTTTCTTGAGCACTTTGAGCAAATCACAGGACCTACAGGATTTTACAGATTTATTGTCTTTGGATTCTGGTGTGGAGGATTNGCGCTTGGTCATGCAGGAGATGTCAATGGAGATGGCTATGGTGATATATTAATTGCATCTCCGGGATACGATGGTTCTTTTAACTCAGAAGGCGCTGTTTTTGTCTATTTTGGATCAGAAAGTGGAATTTCAGAATTTCCGGAGGATACCATTTGGGGAGGAGCAGAAAATGTGCAGATGGGTTCGGCTATTTCTACTGCCGGCGATATCAATGGAGATGGTTTTAGTGACATTATAATTGCTTCTGGCAATATTGAATTTGGAATTGTTCGTGCTTATTATGGTTCTGCTTCCGGACTTTCTTCAAGCCCGAACTGGGAGTATATACATTCAAATTCTTTTGGTTTTCAGGAGTTGGAAATTTGTCTTGCTGGAGATGTAAATGATGATGGCTATAGTGATATTGCAATATCAGCACCATATGATGAAAATGGTGAGAGCAACGAAGGTATAATATACTTATTTTATGGTAGTAGTAATGGCTTAACAGGTTCTGCCCAGTGGACATATGAGCTCAATATAGCAGAAGCCAATTTGGGCATATCTATATCATCAGCAGGCGATGTGAATGGCGATGGTTATAGTGACCTGTTGGTAGGGCAGCCAAACTGGAACAATAGTATTGGTAAAGCATATGTTTTTTATGGCTCATCAAATGGAATGTCTGAACTTAGTGTAGATGAATTGATTGGCGCTGCAAGTAATAGCGAATTTTCCAGTCAGGTTTCTTATGCAGGAGACGTAAATCACGATGGTTATAGTGATATTGTGATTTCAGCACCAAAGTATAGTAATGGAGAATCACTAGAAGGTAAATTGTATGCTTACTATGGCTCTTCAACAGGCATAGAAAATGCTCCATCTTATTCATATGAGTCAGATATTGTTGGAACTGAATTTGGTAGTAGCTTATCATCAGCTGGTGATTTTAATGCTGATGGTTATGCCGATGTTCTTGTAGGTAGTGCTTTTTATACAAATGGACAAAACCAGGAGGGTGAAGTGTTGGTAATATGTGGAAGTGAAACAGGATTGGCTGATACTGCATTTTTCAGGCTTGAAAGTAATATCGAAGCTTGTAGTTTGGGCGCTTCAGTTTCAGTTGCAGGTGATGTGAATGGCGATGGAATTGGGGATATCATGATGTCTGCAAGAAATGATTTGAGTGAAGGCCAAGTTTACCTTTTCAATGGAAATGTAATGAATATTACAAGTTCTTCTTCATGGCTTGCATACACACCAAACTGGTACGTTATTGGAGATACTTTGGATGGAAATCTAGGATATAGTGTTGAAAGTGCAGGCGATGTGAATGGTGACGGTTTCAGTGATGTAATTTTGGGTTCTTATTTTTATTCCAATGGTGAATCACATGAGGGAAAGGCGTACATATATCTTGGGTCAGAAAACGGACTTTCAGATACGGAATACTGGAGCTATGAAACTGATTATCCGGATGCAAACTTTGGTGTGGATGTTTCGCCTGCAGGCGATGTGAATGGCGATGGTTATAGTGATGTAATAGTAGGCGCCAGT
>PKSZ01000666.1 GCA_002869425.1 Marinilabiliales bacterium | reverse complement strand
CAAACTTCACGAACTACTACCACAGAATTTTACAAGTCCTATTTGCTAGGATGGATACGTTTCGGTAATTAACGATGTATCTATTTCGGTAAATAAGAATGTACCTTTTTATCGATTCATTCCATTTTCAAAGTATAAGAAATAGTATTCCATAACTGGCCAATTGGCCAGTTATGGAATGCAGCGATTTATTATCGGATTGCTGCTGTTTTTCTAATTGGCTTATCTTGAATGAATAAACCAATTGGTATTTGCAATGAAATATATGAATTACACAAATTTTAAGATGCATTTATTTTACGAAACACACAGGATGGTTACAGAGGGCTATAAGATCAGCCAGATAGCAGAATGGTTTGCTTCTGATCCTCGAACTGTACGCAAGTATTTACGCATGACAGAGGAAGAGTTTTATCACTTTTTGGCCAACCAAACAGAAAGAAACAAAAAGCTTAGTCCGTATTGGGATTTTGTCCGTCAGCGGCTTGAAGACTGGCCACAAGCAAGTTCAGCACAGGTTCATGATTGGCTAAAAGAACATTATGATGATCTGCCAGAGGTATCAGAAAAAACAGTTTACAGTTTTGTTCAGCATATAAGGTTAATCCATGACATCCCAAAACTTTTTAGTTATCGTCAATGCCAGAAAATTCCTGAGCTTCCCTATGGCAAACAGGCACAGGTTGATTTTGGCGAGTACAATATGACCACTATAGAAGGCAAAAGAAAGAAGGTTTACTTTTTTACAATGGTTTTGTCCAGATCACGCCAAAAGTTCGTGCATTTACAGGAAAACCCTTTTACATCAGAAGATACGGCTGAAGCCCATGAACTGGCTTTTGAATATTATCAAGGCATACCTAAAGAAGTGGTTTATGATCAGGATAAGGTTCTGTTGTTCAGTGAAAATCATGGTGAACTAAAACTGACATCCACTTTTAAGAAATACCATGATTATCGTGGTTTCAATCTTTTCTTTTGCCGAAAAGCTGATCCGCAAAGCAAAGGCAAAATTGAAAACGTAGTAAAATACATCAAGTATAACTTCCTCAGGGGTAGACGATTTAATAGTATTGAAATACTTAACCGAGAAGCTATAAAATGGCTTGAAAGAAAAGCCAATGCAAAAGTACATGCTGGAACAAGGAAAGTTCCTAAGCAGGAATGGGAAATAGAAAAACAACACTTAAATGAAATGAAACAACGATTTAAATTTATTCACGAAGATGATTCATCTACTGTCAGAAAAGATAATACTGTCCTTTATCAAGGTAATTATTATCAGTTGCCAATAGGCACATACCAAGGTGATGATACCTGTGTTAAAGTTGAAGATAATGACGGTATACTCTTGTTTTTTGATGATGAAAATAAACAGATAGCAAACCTGAAAAGGTCCTATGGCAAAGGACAACTTATCAGAAATAATAACTATGTCAGAGATCATTCTATGAAAATTAATGAACTCATTGAGCAATCGGCAATGACATTTTCTAATAAAGAAATGGCACAAGAATATTTTGATAAAATCCGAAAAGCAATGCCAAGATATACAAGAGATCAGGTAAGTCTTATTTGCAAAGCTTGTGATGGAAAACCAAATTACTTAAAGGATCAAGCTCTTGAATACTGCTATAGTAACAATATCTTCAGAGCAACTGATTTTAAGGCAGTTCTGGAGTATTTTGATAAAACCAGTGAGCATACAAAAGATGAAAAAGTAAAGCTCCTGGATATTACTACCAGTCACAATCCTAAGAGCCAAATAAAACCAGACAAAAGCAATATAAACGACTATAATCAAATAATAAATGACTGATATGACTACAAAAACACAATCTATTAAAGACTTTGCTCAACGGTTAAAGTTATCGGCTGTGCAGGAACGACTTGAAGAAATTGTAAATAATGCACAGCAAAAACAAGTAAGCTATCACCAGTTTGCTCATGACATCCTCAAAGCAGAAGTGGATCACAGACAGGTAAAAGACCTTCAAAGACGTTTAAAACTGGCTAAGCTGCCTTTAAAACACGATCTGAAAGAATATGATCATACTGTTATGAATGGGCTTTCAAAACAGCATATGGAACAATTAAAAGAATGCAACTGGCTGGAACAAAACTTTAATATTATCCTGATGGGACCATCTGGTACTGGCAAAACTTNAATGGCTTTAGGGCATATTTTAGAGATATGGACCAGATCTGCCAAGTGCTCAAAATGAAAGATATTACAAGAACTGCTAAAAACGAATATAACAAACTCATGAAAGCTCATTTGCTTGTTATTGACGATATTATGATGTTCCCATTGGAAAAAACTGTAGCAGTAGGGCTTTTTAACCTGATAAATTATTTACATCAACGTGCTTCGTTTATCATCACAACAAATAAAAGCCCAGAAGAATGGGTGAAAATGCTTGATGATGAAGTCCTTGCTACTGCTATACTAGACAGACTTTTACATAAATGTGAGGTGGTCAAACTAAGCAGTAAGAGCTACAGAATTAAAAA
>PKSZ01000538.1 GCA_002869425.1 Marinilabiliales bacterium | reverse complement strand
TTAGATAGTATGGATAAGCTTTTCGGTTGTTGCAATATTTATTCAACAGTTCAGGATTTGTTTTTATTTTACAGAAGCTTAGTTGCAGGAAGACTTGTATCGCCAGCCATTCTTGAAGATGCATTGATCCCCGTTGAATTGAATGATGCCACTCAAACAAATCAGGCTTATGGGTTTGAAATTATTGCAAGCAATAGTGGATTTGCGGTGTACAGCGAAGGAGATATTCCCGGAAATTCAACGGCTATTTTATGGAAACCCAAGCGTAACGAACTTATTATTTTGTGTTCTAATGATAATTATCCAGGTTTGAATTATAACAATGAAATTATCAAATCAGTAGCTACAATTTTGGCCGATGGTAAATTGAACATTCCCAGAAAATCAGTTTGTTTTGAAATAATGAAAAATATTCTAGTGTGGTCTGATAAGGAATTGGAGAATAATTTTAATTCTATGGTTTCCAATACTAAAAGATATTATCTTGATAAACAAGAATTAAGGAATATTGGTGAGAAATTGAAAGATAAAGGAGAAAAAGATAAGGCTGATTTTTTGATGAACGTAGCCAAAAAGTATTCTGATCAAAAATAGTTGAAAGGCCTACATAGGCCTGTTTGATTTTATAATTTTATTCTTGCGTTTTTTGAGTGGTTTTTATTCATCACAATGCTTATTTAGTTTCCATTGTCCATTTGTGAATCGTAAATTTTCCACAAACTTTTCTATACAATCACCATTGAAAAAGCAAAATGCATCTACTTTATTTATTATGGATGAATGCCTGGTTTTTCTGTTTTCAGGATCTTCATGTTGCATCATAACAAACAGACCGGGCGTGATATAATTCACCAAACTGCCGGATTCACATATAACAGCCTCATTGTGAGGTATTAATTCAATAATGTTTTTGATTCCGTATTTCAAGTGCTCATCTTTTGCTTCAATATAGAATACTTCTGAAGCACCTGCCAACAGCATTCTGGAGCTGTCTTTTTTACCACTGCGGTCATTTTCTTTAAGTATGTGTATTTTTTCAGTATGGTTATTTTCGGGAAGATGATCCTGTTTATAGTAATGAGGTGCAATTTTTAAGGCAGTAATTTTCTGCTGCTTGCTGATCTTTTCAATCACCTTTTCTGTCAATGTGGTTTTTCCGCAGTTTTGACCCGTACCGGCCACAATTAACAGATTCTTTTTGGAAACCATTATAAATCCTCCGGGTAATTGATGTTTTTAAATAAAGTCTCTGAATAAAAACTAAGTTGCTTATTGATTTCCAGGGCTTTGAATTTTACAATTTTATAAATATCGGGAATTCTGTAATTTTTGTCGTCAATGAATTTTTTAAATACAGGAAGAAGGCTTTTGTTGTAATAGGCGCAGAGGGGTTCAAGTTTTCCTTCAGTTTCGTAAGGAACCACTGTCTCGTAGTTTTGAACATTTTGTAAAATATAATCAAACAATTCTTTTTTTACATTGGGTGTGTCGCAGGGTAAAATAAGGTTAATATCATTTGAAGACTCAAGCATACAACTGTAAATGCCAGCAAGCGGACCCTGTGTGGGAACTTTGTCTTTTACTATTTTGTATGGAAGAAAATCGTAATTTTTACTATTGCTGCTTATGATAATTTCATCGCAAAACTGCCTAAATACTTTAACAGAATAATTAATAAGGTGTTTTCCCTGGTATTTAATTAGTCCTTTGTCTTTCCCCATGCGGGAACTATAGCCACCAGCCAGTATAATTCCTGTTACTTTTTTCACAAGAGTAAAATTAGAAATCTTTTCATTAATACATAATCTGGGAGTAAAGATTACAGTAAAATACCTGATCATGATTAAATGCCACAATTTGAACTGTTGTTTTGGTGTGTTTTTTTGCGAAGTTGCAACATATTATTTGCCTCAATTACTGAAGATTTGTTTAAATTTGTTTGAAGAAAATAACAGATCGAATGAAATTAATCGTCATTGAAGGGATCGATGGATCCGGTAAATCAACACAGGTAAATTTATTGAAGAAATATTTTTCAGATAATAACCTGAAATACAAATTTGTACACTTTCCAAGAACGGATTCACCAATTTACGGAGATTTAATTTCCAGATTTCTTAGGGGGGAGTTTGGTCAACTGGATCAGGTAGATCCTTACTTGGTATCTGT
>PKSZ01000415.1 GCA_002869425.1 Marinilabiliales bacterium | reverse complement strand
TGCTATTATTATCCAAGACAAGAATATCGATAAATATAACTTTTAGTTATTAAAAACCATCTGTTGATAATAAAACAGCCACCACCAAACGTTTAGATATGTAAAGCCTTAACTTGCATTATCATATCATACATTTATGAAATTTTTTAAATATTTCATATTATTCATTCTTCGCATAATAATCGTTGCAGGTGTTTCCGCATTTGTTTTAAAAAATTATTATGGAAAAGAAATAAAACAAAAAATTATTACAGAACTCAACAAACAACTGACAACAGAAATTGAAGTTGGTGAGGTTTTATTTTCATCGAACACATTATTAAGAGATTTTCCTAATTTATCAGTAGACTTTGTAGATGTAATTGCCAAATCCAGTAAGAACTTCAACAAAAATGAATTTGATATAAACACAGATACGCTTTTGGTAGCAGAAAAGCTTTCCTTACACTTCAACATCAAAGATATCTGGGAGCACAAATACAATATTACCAACATTTGGGTTGAAAACGGAAACCTTTCTCTATTCATAGACAAAAAAGGATATGGTAATTACAACTTTTGGTCTGAATCTCAAGACTCTACTTCAGAAGGGATTAACATTCAGATAGATGACCTTCGATTACAAAATATGCAAATTCGAATGGTCGACAACTATTCTGAACAAAATGTAGACCTTACTGCCAATAATTTAAGGCTTAAAGGAAATTTTTCATCTGAAAAATACGAGCTCGATGCCCAAGCTAAATTATATATACGGAATTATAGTATTGCAGGCCATAGATACATCGATCATCATGAAATTAACACCAGTCTTAACTTTGCTGTTGACCAGGATGTTTTTAGTATCAATGATGGGTTCTTACAGGCAGCCGGTTTATCTTTTAATGTTGAAGGTCAGATAAACAATTCAAAACAAACTAATATTGACCTAAATATCAATGGTGAAAATCTAAATATTAACTCCTTTTTATCTCTGCTACCTGATGATATTGAACATTATACTGAAGACTATAAAAGTACCGGTGAATTTTATTTTAACTCACATATTTTCGGAAAAGTTGGTGGAAAATTTTATCCATCAGTTGAAACAGAATTTGGCATAAAAAAGGGCAAAATATCAACAAGGGGCAGCGACAAAGAATTGCATAATGTTAATGCGAAAGGCAATTTCAGCAATGGTAAAAACCAATGCTTGAAAACGTCTTCTCTTCAACTGGATAATTTCTCTTTTGAGCTGGATAGCAATTCATTTGACGGACAGTTATCTATCAAAGATTTTGATTATCCTCTGGTCAATCTTTCGGCATCAACAACATTCAACTTATCTGATTTGAATAACTTTATTCATTCTGACTCAATTGAAACTTTGAATGGTAAAATAGATGGCAATTTTCAATTTAAAGGAAGAATTAAAAACCTGGGAAAGATATCAGGCAAGGAGATACAAAAAGCTGCAACAAAAGGAACGGTAAACATAAAAGACGTAAATCTTAAACTAAGCAATTACGATTACAATTTTCATGATGTATCAGGAAATGTTTCATTTGAAAATAACGACCTCAAGCTTAACAAACTACTCATCAGCATTGATGATCACAGTTTTGAAACAGAAGGAAGCCTGGACAATTTCTTAAGCTATATTCTTATTGACAATCAGAATATTAAAATACGAGGAAACATTTACTCTCCGGCAATAGACCTAAACAAAATTATAGATGACAATTCAGACACAGGTACTGAGGAAAAAACAAAACTACCGAATAATATACAGTGTAATGTTTCCATTAAAACAGATGCATTTAAGTACGACAAGCTAAACGGGACTGATATATCTGCAAACTTAATATACGCCAGCAATAAAGGTGTTATCAAAAATTTATCAATGAACACCATGAAAGGCAAGGTCCTTTTTGACGTTAACTTTGAACAACAAAAAGATCTTACATACAATATCAGTTGCAGCGGAGATATCCATACAATAGANNNNATAGATATTCAATCCCTCTTTCATAGCTTTAATAATTTTGGACAGGACTTTTTACAAGAAGATAATTTGCATGGAAAAATTACCAGCAATATAGACTTCAAAGCTCAGTTCACAAATAGTTTTCAACCCATCTACAAAAGCATTCATACAGTTGCAGATGTAAAAATAGAAAATGGGGAGCTGAATAATTTTAAACCCATGTATGAATTGTCAAGGTTTATAGATATTGAAGAGCTTCAAAACATCAATTTTGAAACCATTGAAAATGAAATTCTAATAAAAAATGAGGTCATCTATATACCTCAGATGGAAATCAATTCTTCAGCCTTTAACATAAGCATAAATGGTAAGCATACTTTTAATAATGAATACACATACAGGCTATCTATCCTTTTATCAGAAATACTATCGAAGAGAGAAAAACTCAGCAACCAGGACAATGAATTTGGTATTATTGAGGACGACGGTATGGGCCGTACAAAAATATATATAAAACTATCAGGTATTGGAGAAGATGTAAAGATTGAATATGACAAAGAATCGGTCAAAAACAAGCTTAAAAACGATCTTAAAAATGAAAAGGACAATCTAAAAAGCATATTGAAAGAAGAGTTTGGCGTTTTCAGAAAAGATACTACCATTAAAAAAATTGAATCTCCAGAAGATAAACCCAATAATGTTCAATTTATTTTTGATGAACTTGAAGAAGATACCGAACATGTTTCAAAACCGAAAGAAGACAAGATTAAGAACAAAGAAACAAACAAGCCAAAAAACAACTCTGATCCCCCGGTAAAAGTAGTTTTTGATGATGATTTCTAGCATCTATTTTAGCACATATACATTTGATTAAAGCAATCAAAGGATTCAAACAATAAATTACTGCCATAAAAAAAGAGTCCCCGAAAGGACTCTTTTACACTATTTATCTCTTCGTTAAAAATCACTATTGAGAATCATCCTCAGCTCCATCATCATCAACACCAGAAGAAACATAATCTGTTTTCAAAACCTGGAATTCAGTACGACGATTCAACTGATGTGCAACTTCCTGTTCAAGAGAAGCCAGCTTTTTGATATATGATTCTGTAAGCACATCACCTTCATTTAAAAAACTATACTGTTGTGCCATTTTCATATCTACAACCCGTGGCATAGATTCACCATAACCTTTTGCAACCAACCTGTCTGGTTCAATTCCCTTTTCAATCAGGAAGTCAACAACAGATTGTGCTCTTTTCTGTGACAATTCCTCGTTTGCATCTGCGCTACCACGAAAGTCTGTATGTGATCTCAACTCAATTACAATATTCGGATTATCATTCAATGTTTCAACAAGTTGATCCAAAGAAACCATAGATTCTGGTCTTAAATCCCATTTTGCAAATTCATACATAATATTTGGAAGCTCAATTGGCTTCTCAATTGGAGCCATATAAACATCACGCTTAAACTCCTTGTCTGTTTCATAACCTTTTGTTGATTCCCTGCTCTTACCATTCAGATACTTCTCATGAGAAGTTTCAATCTGGTAGTCTGTATTTGGCTTCAACTCAAATCGGAAAGAACCGTCAATTTCAGACTTTTTCTCAATGGGTACTCCATCGTTGGGTATTAATTTAACTGTTGCTCCCGGAATAATCTCATCGGTTTTTTCATCTCTGACAAAACCTGACAATATAAATTCCAGTGGAGGAAGACTAAACTCAAAAATATCATCTTTCCCTTTTCCTCCGGGACGATTTGAAGTTAAGAAACCCTTTTCCCAGTCACCCTGAAAAACAATACCAAAATCATCATATGAGCTATTGATAGGATATTTCATATTGCGAATAACCCACTTACCCTTTTTGTCCTTCTCTGCTTTAAAAATATCAAGGCCACCCATTCCCAAATGATAATCTGATGAGAAATATAAAGAACCATCAGGATGAACATATGGAAAAATCTCATTCCCCGGAGTATTAATTGATGACCCCAGATTTACAGGAGATCCCCACGGAGCAGTCTTTTTTTCTCTTTTCACCATCCAAATATCGTAACCTCCATGACCACCAGGCATATTGGCTGTAAAATAAAGACTTAAATCATCGGGTGAAGCAGCAGGATGCTTTACTGTAACAGTATCTGCAGCAATTGGTACTTCAACAATATTTCCAAAGCTAACTCCGCGTT
>PKSZ01000435.1 GCA_002869425.1 Marinilabiliales bacterium | reverse complement strand
CAGGTGGTATTATTTTCACATTTTCCTGTTCACAGGTAGTTTCAAAAGAAAATTTCAGGAAATCAGTGTTTGCTGCTGCTGCCAACACAGGGAGAAGAGTGCGTGTGCTCCATCAGTTAACTCAGCCAGCTGATCATCCGGTTAGTATTTATCATCCGGAAGGCGAATATTTAAAGGGTTTGGTATTGCAGGTAGATTAATATTCTTTTAGTTGCAATTCTAGTTCAAGAATATCTGAATATTCCAGGCCGGCTTTTTTCATATCTTCATCGAACGAATTATAATGCCATTCTATTGTAACTGTATTACCGGCATCCTGCATATTTTTAAATTCTTCCAATACATCAAGAATTCTTTTGGAAGATGCAGTATTGAAGTAGCTTAATTTAAATATAGCTTTTGTATGTTCTTTTGGATTGTTAGCGTATTCCTGCAACCATTCAATAATTTTGCTATAAAATTCTTTAGGGTTTTCCGGCATTGACTTCCCTTCAAAAGAAAAAAATTCTTCTTCTTTGTTGAGTATTATTTTAGGATGACCAAAATCTTCTTCAATAATTAACGCTTCCATAAAATTAAATAAAAAAGGGGGCGAACCCCCTGTAAGTTTTAATATTCATCTTCATTAAAAAAGAAATCATCCTTGCTTGGATAATCCGGCCAGATGTCTTCGATACTTTCGTATACTTCGCCTTCATCCTCAATTTCCTGAAGGTTTTCAATAACTTCCAGAGGGGCACCTGAACGAATCCCAAAATCAATGAGTTCGTCTTTTGTGGCTGGCCATGGTGCATCTTCTAATTTTGATGCCAATTCAAGTGTCCAATACATAATCGCTATCTTTTAATGTCAACCAATTTTTATCACCGGCTTTAAAAAGGGATGCGAATATAAATAAAAAAAATTGGAAATCACAACCGAGGTTTCCAGGGAGTTTCTATAGATTTTGTTTTTTTTGACCAATACCGGGCTAGTGTAAATAAATAGTCAGAAAGTCTATTTAAAAACATTGTTACAGTAGATTGTACGTTTTCTTTTTCAGACAACTCAATAACCCTCCTTTCTGCTCTTCTGCATATGGTTCTGGCTATATGGGCATAGGAAACAAATGTGTGTCCTCCAGGTAAAACAAAAGTTTTAAGAGGTTCAATATTATTATCCAGTCTGTCTATTTCTATTTCGAGGCAGCGAATATCTTCTTCTGTTAAAACTGGGATTTTCTCGTAATTTTCTTCTGTGGCAAGTATTGAAGCACACGTCATGAGTCGGTCCTGAATATATAACAGAGCATCATTGCTCATTTGATCAACATTACAATCTCTTAATAATCCAATATGAGCAATCAATTCATCAACAGTTCCATAGGCTTCAATTCGGAGATCGTATTTTGGTATTCTTTTTCCTCCTATAAGGCTTGTGCTTCCTTTATCTCCAGTTTTTGTGTAGATTTTCATTTTTTATTGCAGGATTATTCTGTTTTCATTAATAATATCCGATTCAATAATTCCATCCCTTAGTCTAATAATTCTTTGAGCATGGTTGGCAATTTCTTCTTCGTGGGTTACTACAATTATTGTGTTTCCTCCTTTATGTATATCCTGAAATAATTGCATAATTTCAATACTTGTTTTTGTATCAAGGTTACCTGTAGGTTCATCTGCAAGTATCATGGACGGAGAATTTACCAGTGCCCTGGCAACGGCTACCCTCTGCCGCTGACCTCCTGAAAGTTCGTTGGGCTTATGAGTTACCCTGTCGCCAAGGTTTACCTGTTCCAGAACTTCCTGTGCTCGCTCCAGCCGGTCAGTCTTATTTTTACCTGCATAGACCAACGGAAGGGTTACATTTTCCAATGCAGAATATCTTGGTAATAAGTTAAATGTTTGGAAAATAAAACCGATTTCTTTGTTTCTGATTTGTGCCAGATCATTGTCTTCCAACTGACTAACATTGGTGCCATTTAAAATGTAGGTTCCTCCTGTTGGAGAGTCGAGGCAACCCAGAATATTCATTAAGGTAGATTTTCCACTACCGGATGGCCCCATGATGGCAACATATTCATTTCTTTTTATTGCCAGACTGATAGAATTAAGGGCTTTCACAACCTGTGTGCCCATTTCATAGAATTTTGTGATCTCTTTCAGCGTAATTACTTCTTCTTTCATGTTGTGTTTTGT